>CAZXIE010000058.1:0-20685 GCA_964640065.1 uncultured Saprospiraceae bacterium | reverse complement strand
TTATCCTCGGACACAGAAGTTGAGTTACAACTCATCAACTCCCCCCTTTCTCTTCCAATGAGAGCTGTAGTAATGGATGATAATCTAGTGTTCAACAATATGGATATCGGACCATTCACCTTTGACACGCCGACGGAAAGTATATCCGCACTGTTAGATGCAACAGGTGAGTTATCTTTCAATACTGATAATGAATTATTTGGTCCTCTCGCAATTAGCATCACAAATATGAATACTGGCGAACTTGTGATCAACGCTGAGATATGCGTGATTAGTGGTGTCAGAAATTAGAGGATGATAGGTCTGTTCTTTTGAGAATTACCTCATTCTGATTTTCCATTCATTTCACCTAACATTGTAACATGAAGGAGATCCGTCAGATCATCGAGCGCTATGAGTCAACTGATTTTGAACAGGAGAAGATAGCGATAGCTACAGTAGTCAGTGTCGAAGAGTCCTCTTATCGGCGCATAGGAGCACGCATGCTTGTAAGCAGTAATGGCCAATGGATCGGCGGTATCAGCGGTGGATGTCTAGAAGGTGATGCCCTCAGAAGATCGCAAAAGGCCATCTATAACAATGCTCCAAGTCATGTCGTCTATGACACCATGGATGACGATGCTAATCAAATCGGTGTCGGCCTCGGATGTAATGGTAGGATCGAAGTACTCTTTACACCGATACAGCCAGATGCTGCTAACAATCCTATAGAAACTCTAAAGAAGATCAAGGACAAAGAAGTTCCATCCGTGCTTATAACGATCATAGATGCTGGGTCATCTCAAGAGTTGCTTGGGGCATCAATCCTCGCAGAAGAACTTCAGCAGACCAAGGCCTTTCATGCCTTCAACTATGAAAGCCTTGAAGAGCATATCAGTGATACAAGAACAAAGAAAAGATCGCAGATATTTACACTCAAAGATCAGGCAGGAACAGACCTAAAGCTACTCTTCGAGTTCATCCGACCTGAGATGAAGCTAGTGATCATCGGCGACAACTATGATGTGAGCGCTCTCATCGGTATAGTCTACGAGCTTGGTTGGGAAGTGTATATCGTAGGTAGAAAGAAGAAGGTGCCTAAGTCTACCTTTCAAAAAGCCAAGCAAGTCTTAGAATACGAGCAATACGAGCAGGTGCCCATCAACGAGTACACCTCAGTACTTCTGATGTCGCATGACTATAACTGGGATCTCACGATCCTCAAGCGCGTACTCGAGCAGAAGCCACCCTACTTGGGTATGCTAGGTCCTAAAAAGCGCATGCTTAAGATGCAAAATGAAGAAGGTCTTGGACAGCTCTCTGAGACGGTATTCTTACATAGCCCTGTAGGCCTAGATATAGGTGCTGAGACCCCGGAGGAAATAGCGATATCTATCCTAGCCGAGATCCTCTCGGTCTTCAGAAATCGATCTGGCAAAGCCCTCAAGCATCGAGAAGGAACAATACATGAAAGATTTGCGTAAGCGATAAAATTCTTTAAACAATAAAAGTCCGAGTTCTGATAGAACGTAGAATTTAATACTGTCATTCTATGAACATATCGTATGTTTAGTTTCTTAACGTACGAAACTCTAGAATTTCCTAATTATCAACGGGACCAACAATCATAAGTCGTGTAAGAGCAAGTATAAAAACTGCTCAAAACTAAAGTTACCCTTGCAAAAGGGTTCATGGCTCTCGGCTATCCTCATAATCATCCTGCCCAAATGTCCATTCTGTGTAATGGCATACTCAGGAGCGATGACGATGTGCAGTGGCAAGATGCTCTACCCTAATGCCGGTGGCGAATCAGTATACTTTCTAGCAGGTCTATCAGCGCTCATCATCTTAGGCATACTGCTTAACTACAAAGGAAAAAAGACGCTGATATCACTCGCGATAGCGCTTACAGGTATAGCATGTCTCATCCTCAGTGAGTTGTACTGGTACAGTGAAACAACGTATTACCTGTCAGTGCTGATCATCATCACTGCCATCTGGAATAACGGCAGTCTTCAGTACTTCATAAATTATATCGAAAACCTTTTCTCTAAACAAAAATCTAAAGTTCAATCATGATAGCAGAAAACTTTGCTTATGACTCACCCTCGACTATAGACGAGGCCATCAGCTTGCTACATCAGTATGGCGATGATGCCAAGATCTTGGCGGGTGGACATAGTCTTATCCCGATGATGAAGTTGAGATTTGCTTCTCCTACACATCTCATAGATCTCAAGGGCATCCCTAACCTATCATACGTAAAAGAAGAAGACGGCTATCTCAAGATAGGTGCGATGACACGAGAGGCGGAAGTCGAACACTCGGACTTGATCGCATCTAAGTATCACATCTTCATGGACGCAACTAAGCTCATCGCAGACCCTCAAGTGAGAAACTTTGGGACCATCGGTGGCAACCTAGCACATGGCGATGCCGCTAATGATCATCCAGCAGTCATGATTGCATTACAAGCCGAAGTGGAGATCACCGCGCAGTCTGGAAAAAGGACGGTAGGTATAGATGACTTCTTCCATGGATTTTACACGACCGCCGTAGAGCATGGAGAGATCCTCACAGAGATAAAGATACCCGCTGCTCAAGGACGTTATGGCACAGCCTATCATAAGGCAGAACGAAAGGTTGGTGACTATGCCACGGCCGGAGTCGCTGTGCGTATACAGCTCGATGCAAGTGGTACATGTACTAGTGCGGGCATCGGTCTCACTAATGTAAATGCCACTCCTCTCAGAGCAAGCAGATCAGAACAAGCACTCGTAGGAAGCCAACTTGATGAAGCGACTATCAATCAAGCCGCACAGTATGCCTCTGAAGATTGTAACCCATCGTCGGACCTCAGGGGAGACGAAGACTATAAAAGACATCTCGTAAAAGTGATCACCAAAAGGATGATTAACAAAGCTATCTCAAGAGCCTAAAAACAGAATAAGATGACAAAGACAATAACACTCACGGTAAATGGTACAGCACATACGATAGACGTAGAACCAAGAACACTGCTAGTACATGCCATCAGAGAAAGTATATCCCTAACAGGGACACACATAGGATGTGACACTTCAAGCTGCGGTGCTTGCACCATCCTCATCAATGGAAAATCAGCAAAGTCCTGTACCCTACTCGCCATACAAGCAGATGGTGCGGAGATCGCTACTGTAGAAGGGCTTGCAACGACAGAAGGTCTTCATCCGATACAAGAGGGATTTCACCTCAACCATGCCTTACACTGCGGGTTCTGCACACCAGGTGTGATGATGCGCGCAGTCGAACTACTAGAGCAAAATCCAGATCCAACGGAAGAAGAAATCCGCTGGGGCATATCAGGTAATCTCTGTAGATGTACAGGATATAACAACATCGTAAAAGCGATACAGTGGGCTGCTGCGAAGCAAGCAGGTAAAGAACTACCATCCACAGAACCAGAATTCGTTTAGTCCACCACCATAAAGAAATAGACACATGATAAAGTGCAAAACTTCAAAAGAAATCGGTGGCATGGGCCACTCCAAGAAGCGGAAAGAAGATGCTCGCTTCATACAAGGCAAAGGGAATTATGTAGATGATGTGAAGCTGCCGGGCATGTTACACATGGACATCGTCAGAAGTCCATATGCATATGCGAAGATTAAAAGCATAGATGCCTCCAAGGCATTAGAGATCCCAGGAGTCATCGCCGTAGTAACCGGTAAAGACTTAGAAAAATACAACCTCCACTGGATGCCGACCTTGATGTCAGATACTCAGATGGTACTTCCGACAGATACAGTGATGTATCAGGCCCAAGAAGTAGCAGCTGTTATAGCAACAGATAGGTACACAGCACGAGACGGTAAGGAAGCTGTGATGGTCGAGTACGAACCTATGGACCCTGTGATGGATCCATTCAAGGCACTCGATACGGATGCACCAGTGCTCAGATCAGACAAGGAAGGTAAGACAGATAACCACATCTGGAACTGGAAGGTGGGTGATAAGGAAAAGACAGATGACATCTTTAACAATGCAGATATCACTGTCAAACAACAGATGCATATACCACGTATACACGTGGCTTCGATAGAGACTTGCGGATGCGTAGCGGCCTATGATAAGGTAGAAAATCATCTTACGATGTACATGACTACACAAGCACCTCATGCCATCAGAACGGTCATCGCACTCGTAGCTGGGCATGTGGGTCTGACTGAAGAAAAAGTACGTGTCATCTCTCCAGATATCGGAGGTGGATTTGGTGGCAAGGTACCTGTATATCCAGGATATGTGATTGCTATCGCGGTGTCCTTTTTGACAGGTGCACCTATCAAGTGGATAGAAGACCGATCTGAAAATCTACAAGCCGATTCCTTTGCTCGCGACTATCATATCACAGCAGAGATGGCAGGCACAAAAGATGGAAAGATACAAGCTACAAGATTTAAAGTACTAGCCGATCATGGCTACACTGACGCAGCTGCTAATCCATCAAAATTTCCAACAGGACTCTTCTCGATTGGTACAGGATCATATGATTATAATGCCGCCTACATGGAGGCGGATGCCGTATATACTAACAAGCCACCAGGAGGTGTTGCGTATAGATGTTCTTTTAGAGTTACAGAAGCTGTCCATGCAATCGAACGTGTGACGGATATATTTGCTAAGAAAGTTGGAAAAGATCCAGCTCAACTTAGGATGGAAAACTTCATCAAGAAGGAAGACTTCCCATGGGCCTCTCCTACGGGATGGTCATACGATAGCGGTGACTACCATGCTGGCTTAAAGAAAGCGATGGATGCCATCAACTATGATGAGTTCAGAGTAGAGCAAGCAGCTGCACGAAGAGAAGGTAGGTTGATGGGTATCGGCATATCAACATTTACGGAAGTGGTAGGGGCTGGACCTTCTAAGGACTTTGATATCCTTGGCATCAAGATGTTTGACAGTGCCGAGATCAGGGTTCATCCGACAGGTAAAGCCATCGCTAGATTTGGTACGAAGTCGCAAGGACAAGGTCATGAGACGACCTACGCGCAGATCATCGCTGAAGAGCTTGGCATACCGATGGAGCATATACAGATCGAAGAAGGAGATACTGATACAGCGCCTTATGGGCTAGGCACCTACGCGAGTAGAAGTACACCGACGGCAGGAGCGGCAGCAGCTATGGCAGCAAGAAAGTTGAGAGACAAGGCCAAGAAGATAGCAGCGTTTTTGCTCGAAGTAAGTGAAGAAGATCTTGAGTGGGAGCCTGGTAAATTCTTTGTAAAAGGAGCGCCAGAAAAGGCGAAGACCATACAAGAACTTGTCTTCGCAGCATACACTAATCATCCACCAGGGATGGAGGGAGGATTTGAAGCAACGCATTACTATGATCCGCCTAACCTGACATTTCCGTCAGGGGCATATATCTGCATCGTCGATATAGATCCAGAGACTTGCGACATCAAGGTCCGCAGATTTGTAGCGATAGATGACTGTGGTAATATCATCAACCCGATGATCGTCCAAGGGCAAGTACATGGCGGTCTTACGCAGGGTATCGCACCAGCGATGTATGAGGAACTCATCTATGACGAATCAGGAAATATCCTGAACGGTACATTCATGGACTACTTAGTTCCGACTGCTGTCGAGTCCCCTCACTGGGAGACTGGACACACGATCACACCGTCACCTCACCACCCTATCGGTGCCAAAGGTGTCGGAGAATCACCTACTGTCGGAGCTCCACCAGCGATCATCAATGCTATCGTCGATGCCGTAGCGCATCTTGGGATCGAGCACCTCGAGATACCATGTACACCTTTCAAACTATATAAGGAACTAAAGGCTGTAGGTTATTTTGATAACCAAGCATAACACTTTCGTAAATATTACTTTCATAGCAGGATGTCTTCAACAAAGACATTCTGCTTTTTCAATACAAACCAATTAGATGAATACTAAAATCACAAAGTCCTTTGACATAGATCAAGCGATAGATGTAGTCTGGAAAAGCCTTGCAGATCCAGCAGATATCGTCACCTGTGTTCCTGGGGCTTCGATCACCGAAAAGATAGATGACCGTAATTATAAAGGTGAAGTAGTTACCAAATTTGGCCCTATCAAAGCAGCATACGCCGGCGATATAGAAATCGTAGAACTAGATGAAGCTAATCGAAAAATGGTGCTCAAAGGACGAGGTCTTGATAGCAAGGGCAAAGGAAGTGCCGACATGATGATGGTTGGGACATTGACTGAGCAAGATGGCAAGACTCATGTGGACTTTAATATGGATATCACCATCATAGGAAAGCTAGCGCAGTTTGGTTCACGACTGATCAATGATGTATCCGATCAACTACTGAATCAGTTCGTCACTAACTTCAAAGCAAAGCTTGCGACAGCGTCGCCTGCACCTGCAGCTCCAGAAGCTACAGCTGTTGAGACCTCGGCTGCTACAGCTGTAGCTTCAACTGTGACAGCGGCAGCTGAGCAAGTGAAAGAAACGGTAGAAAAAGTAACAGAACAAGCACAAGCAGCTCCTGCTGATAATTCGCTAGATGCAACAAGCCTGATCGGTACTGTGGTCAAGAGCATCTTTGGCGGTATCGGAGACTTCCTGAAGGGACTTGTTGGTGGCAAAAAATAGACGAATATGATGGATACAGATCCTAGAAAACTAATAGATGACATAGACAAACTTGGATATGTTATAGAGGAGGATCTATCCACCGTGATCTTTTTGATGTTGCAACTTCAGAAGCCTCTTCTACTCGAAGGGGATCCTGGAGTAGGCAAAACTCAAGTGGCATATATCATGTCTCAACTGCAAGGGTATGATCTCATCCGACTCCAGTGTTATGAGGGACTTGATACGAACAATGCAATCTATGAGTGGAACTATCAGAAGCAACTCCTAGCCATCAAGATCCACGAGAACAGCAACTTGTCAGAGCGTGAAAAGGAAAGCATGATCTTTGATGAAGAGTATCTGCTGAAGAGACCACTCTTAGAAGCTATCACTTCAGACAAACCCAAAGTCCTCTTGATAGACGAGATAGATCGGGCCGATGAAGAGTTCGAAGCTTTCTTACTAGAGTTGCTTTCAGACTTTCAGATCAGCATACCCGAGTTAGGGACGATAAAGGCTGAGCATATGCCTACTGTCATACTTACCTCTAATCGAACTAGAGAACTGAGTGACGCCCTCAAAAGAAGGTGCTTATACCACTGGGTTGACTATCCTTCATTAGAAAAAGAGATCCGGATTATCAACAAACACATCCCCGATATTAATTATCAGCTCGCAGAAGAAGTCGCTTCTTACGTGAGTAGTATCCGAAACCTCAAGTTAGATAAGACACCAGGTATAGCGGAGACCATAGACTGGGCTAAAGGCATAGCTGTACTTCATCAAGATGATGATCGCATGAAGAAAACGCTATCATGCCTGCTCAAATCCGAACGAGATATACAACTCGTCAAAGAAGAAATATTTTCATAAACATAAAATATTACACCATGTCACTTTTAGAAGAATATAAAGACCAAGAAGCCGCGAGACAGAAAGATGCGAAAGCAAGTGTAGATCATTACAACAGTGTTGACTTACCTGGTACACGTGTGATGTCAACTGATGCAGATGTCAGTTCGGCTCGCGAGCGTATCGAAGAAATGAAAAAACTAAGGTAAGTAGTCTACTGACGGTTGGATCACTACACCCACTACTCCTCTTTTGAAGCTTCACTTGTTGCCTTTACACAACAAGCAAGAGATTATGGCTTAATACGAGGATTGGATTGTAGCCTAGACACAGTAAGAACTGCGCTCACAGGCATCTGGTGGGACACAGATCTATTCGAACACGCACTGACAGCTTTGTACTGCAAAGATGAAAGTGAGGTTGAGCTATTTCAGTTGATTTTTAAAAGATTCTGGAGACAAAGGGGAACACGCTTGACCCAGAAGAGAGATCAAAAAAATCAGACTTCACTGCATAAGCAAGTCAGGAATACAGCGGTGATGACAGGTATCGGCAAGTCCGATAAGTCTGGAGAGGCGACCAGTAGCAAAACGACGACTGGTGCTAATGCCAAAGAGGCTTTAAAATCAACTGACTTTTCTAAGTTGAACTTTTCTCAATCTGAAGAACTAGATGAGATAGCTGAGCAGCTTGTTAGAGAGATGAGTCTGCGTATCAAGAGAAAAAGAAAAAAGGCCAAGACGGGCACAATCGATCTTCGTACGAGTATCAGAAGGAACCTTCAGAATGGTGGGAACATTATACAGCTACATCGATCTAATCGAAAAATGGAGAAGTTGAGATTACTGATACTCCTGGATGTAAGTGGATCGATGGATAAGTACTCCTACTTCTTACTCAAGTTTCTTTGGTCACTGAGGAGTCACTTCCGACAGATCGAGGCATTTTCCTTTAGTACATCACTCATAAGAATAACTGAACTCATAGATGACCCCGATGCTGCTATCGCCATGTCCAAAATCTCCCAAAATGTAGAGCACTGGTCCAGCGGCACCAAGATAGGTGAATGCCTAGGTGACTTTGACGAAAAATACAGCAAGCGATATCTCAATGGAAAGACCCTCACCATAGTGATGAGTGATGGTCTCGACACAGGGCCGACTAAACTTCTAGAAGAACAAATCACGAAACTAAAACGGCGATCTAAAAAATTAGTATGGTTAAATCCACTCAAAGCTATGAGAGGCTATGAACCCATCCAACGAGGTATGAAGGCAGCTCTTCCATCTATTGACATATTCGAATCTGCGCATAACTTTGATAGTCTTTTAAAGCTTGAAAACATTCTTGCACATGCGTAATGATCTGATCGAAAAGATGGCAGCATTAGTGAAGAGTAATATACCCTTTGCCCATGCATCGATCGTGCGTCGTGTAGCACCTACTTCAGGCAAGCCTGGAGATCATGCACTGATCACCAAGGATGGAAAAATCTATGGCTGGATTGGTGGAGGATGTACAAGAGGTATCGTACTTAAAGAAGCACTACTATCGCTCCGAGATCATAAGCCCAGATATGTATCCATCACTAATGATCAAAGTCTCAGTTCTTTTCCTAACACCAAAACTTACAACATGACATGCCAAAGCGGAGGTCAAGTTGAAGTATATATAGAACCTATCATGCCCAAACCACATCTAGTTATCATCGGAAAGTCGAGTATCGGTATGGCGCTATGTAAGATCGCCAAGCAGATGGACTATAGGGTCACCGCACTCATGGCTTCGGCAGATGCAGCGGTCTATCCTACTGCTGACCGCGTCCTCGAAATATCAAAATTAGAAAACACAGAAGCATTAGATGGAGCGTATGTAGTGGTTTGTAGTCAAGGTGATGGTGATGTGACTGCTCTACTAAAGAGTCTAGAGATAGAAAGTAATTATATCGGCTTTGTTGCCAGTCGACTGAAAGCACAATCCACCTTCACTGATCTGCGCAAGCATGGGATTACATTTGATCAACTCAAAAAAATCTCAACTCCTGCTGGCATAGACATCGGAGGAAAGCTACCAGAAGAAGTGGCTATCAGTATCCTTGCTCAGATCATCCAACAATTCAGACTATCTGCTAATCAAGATGAGGAAGCTAGCTCGACTCTAACAGAAGTACCAAATGATGACTTTTATCTTAATCCAGTATGTAAGATCCCCATACAAAAATCCACTGCTAAATACGTGCTCCAACATCGCGGCGAATCAGTTTACTTCTGCTGTGATGGATGTAAGGTGAGCTTCGAAAAAGACCCAGATATATACTTACCTGTAGGAGTCTAAAAAGTGACAAGACATATGCTGGTTGATAAAAATGACATGCCGATTTTTCCTCGCCCTTAGATTTATTCAAGATGTAGCTTCTTGTAACTAGCAACTTGGTAAACCATTATCATTGGCATATAGCCGTCATTAGGTAAAAAAACTAGTTTCAATGTGTGAAGTTGGGATATTTTCTAATGTATCTTTAACTTATCAGTAGAATGATGGAATGAACAACTCTCTAAAATCCTCCATGAAGAAAACCGACAAGATCGTCATACCCAACAAGGTAAAATCTGACTGGAATCAGAGGACGGCGTTGCTACCAGTTCAATTTCCAAAACACTAATCATGACTACTATCAACGAATTAAATGAGATCATGCTCATTGATGATGACGAAGCCACTAACTATCTTTCGAAATTTATCATAGATAGTACTAAGTGTTGTGAAACACTCAGTGAATTTAGTCTAGCGGAACACGCAATAAATGACTTAAAAAATCGCATTCAGCTTCAACAAGAACTTCCTGATGTAATTTTTCTAGATCTAAATATGCCTAGACTCAATGGATGGGAATTTTTGGAGATTTATGAACAGTTTGACCTGAGCTACACGGATAAAAAGCCCACTATCGTTATCCTGACAACAAGTATGAATCCAAAGGATAGAACCAAAGCTCAACAAATAGAGACGGTCAGCGAGTTTCTTCAAAAACCACTTAGTACAGAAATTCTTGATCAGGTGATGACTCTTCGTTGCGAGAAGATGTAAGAGTTAGATAACTTGACCGCCTATTCTATATGGAGGAGTAATAAGTAAAAAAAGTGCTTCTTCCAACATGAAAAACCAGGAATGGACCTGCTTTTCATAAGATGCTCAACACTTCTCTTATCTTCAGATTATGACACCACTTAAAGTACTTGTAGTAGGCTGCGGCAATATGGGTAAATCACATGCTCGCGCTTATCACAAGATGAAGGAATATAAGATCGTAGGACTTGTCAGCCGTAGAGCAGAAAGTCGTGAAGCTATTTCTCAAGAGCTGGGAGGATATCCCTGCTTCGGCTCATATGAAGAGGCTCTTGCAACTACCCAGCCAGATGTAGTGTCGATCAATACGTATCCCGACACTCATGCTGCATATGTTAAAATGGCCCTAGCTGCCGACGCGCACATATTTGTAGAAAAACCTTTAGCCAACACAGTCGAAGAAGCACAAGAGCTGGTCGACCTTGCCACTTCTAAAGGAAAGAAAATGGTCATCGGATATATCCTCAGAGTACATCCCGCTTGGTCGAAGTTTATAGAGGTAGCCAAGGGACTTGGTAAACCTCTCGTGATGCGCATGAATCTCAATCAACAAAGTTCTGGCACTAAGTGGGAAACCCATAAGCAGCTTATGAACTCCATGTCACCTATCGTCGACTGCGGTGTCCACTATATAGATGTCATGTGTCTCATGACAGGAGCACAACCCATCAGAGTTAGTGCTATAGGTGCTAGACTTAGTGATGAGGTAGCTGAAGACATGTACAACTATGGCCAGCTTCAAGTCACATTTGATGATGGCTCTGTAGGCTGGTATGAAGCTGGCTGGGGTCCGATGATGAGCGAGACAGCTTTCTTTGTTAAAGATGTTATCGGACCAAAGGGATGTGTAAGCATCATCGATCAAGACAAAGGCGAATCAGATGACATAGATGGACATACAAAAACTGGTGGACTCCTAGTACATCATGGTGCCCGAGATGCTAACGGTGAGTTTCTGAAGAAGGATGAGTTGATAAGCACGTCAGATGAACCGTCTCATGATGAGTTATGTCATTTAGAACAAGAGTATTTGCTACAAGCGATAAATAATGACATCGAACTCGATGATCACATGCGTGATGCTGTTAATAGTCTCAGAGTAGTTCTAGCCGCTGATAAGGCATGGAAGACAGGTAAGACTATAGAGCTGTAGCATGGTTTTACCAAAGCACTATGAGAATCATAAAGATGATTGCCGTCAGTAAGACTATCTGATAGAGATAATTTTTATACCAAGGCAATCCTTCTGTACCCATAGTCACCAAATCTCTGCTAAAAGTGAGTTCATTGATCACTTCTCGATCTGGAGGATCCGTAGCGTTACTTACTAAGATGAACACGAGCGTACATATGGCTATAACGATACCTACTGTGATCGTGAAATGCAAATGCCAAAAACCCAGTCTTGTAAGCGTAAAGAATAAAATACCTATAAGTGTTCCTATGCCCAGAGTCCATATGGCACCTTGTCCATTACCTCTCTTATAGAATACTCCGACTAGGAATAAGACAACTACAGGTGGCACAAATATGCTGTACATCTGCTGAAGATAGTCCCAGATACCGTCAAATCTCTCTAACATCGGAGCCCAACTTGCAGCGATAACCATCAGTATTAGAGTGGTGATGCTACCATATCTTTTGAGTTGATGTTCTGTAAGATTAGGTCTATTTGGCTTGACAAAATCTATGACGACAAGTGTCGAAGCACTGTTAAGTGATGAATCTACACTCGACATGATCGCAGCTACGAGTCCAGCTAATACGAGACCAACCATACCGACTGGTAGCACCTCTGTAACTAAGGTAGGAAAGACCGAGTCTCCATTTTCGATACCTGGGTAGAGTACGATAGCCATGGCTCCAGGTATAACCATGATAAAGAGTGGTAATATTTTAAGAAAACCAGCGAAGATGACTCCCCATCTGGCATGTTTGATATCTCGAGCACCTAGCACTCGTTGCACGATGTACTGATTAGTACTCCAATACCAGAAGCCAAGCAACTGCACTCCAAGCAATATACCGGGCCATGGCAAGGTAGGATCACTGAGCGGTCGAACTACTGAAAAATGATGCTCAGGAGTGCTGCTCAAAACTTTATCCCAATCAAAATCTAACTTGTCAAATAACATATAAGTTAGAACCGAACATCCCACCACTAATATGACTGCTTGTATCGCATCGGTATAAACAACCGCTTTTAATCCTCCAAAGGCAGTATACAATCCAGCTATGATAGCAATCGTAAAAGCCGCCTGCCATATCTGGACATCTGGAAAGAAAACCTGAAGGACCAGACCTCCTGCATAAAGCCCTCCGGCCATCTCCACAAGTATAGTCGCAAATATGGTGCAAAGAGAAAAAAAGATCTGAGAGCGCCTATCAAACCTCTTCTCGAGGAACTCTGGTATAGTTGTAATCTTAGACTTAAGATATAACGGTACAAATATGATAGCCGCTATGATAAGTGGTATACCTGACATCCATTCATATACAGAAGTGACGATACCAGTCTTATAGGCAGCTCCTGACAAACCCATGATCGTCGTCGTACTTATATTAGACGCAAATAGAGACACACCGATAAGTCCCCATGTAAATGTGCGCCCTCCTAGAAACAACTCATCACTCGTACGCGTCCTCATCGCTATCACCAGACCGATACCAAGTACGATCACGAAGTAAATAATGATAATGGCTATGTCTATATTTGATATATGAGCACCCATGTGAATTAGATTCAGTGATTATAAATAAAGTTCTATAAGTCCGTTAGCAGGTACTTTTAGAACAGACATCTCTGAAAGTACGATGTGAGATTGCGTAACGATCTCTCCTTTACATGTTTTACAAATTAGTTTGGCTTGACGGCTTTGACCAGCGACCAAGATGACTACATCTTCTGACATTTTACCATTAACGATATCTATTCTTCTCGGTGATTCTGGAAGATGTATAACTACATCATCATAAATGCCGATAATCGTCTTATCTCGCGATGCGGTAGAGATGATAGGATAGTTTGAAGACGGCTTTTGAGGTTTGAAAGAATCGCTAAGTAATATATTTGCATTATCATTCCAATACTGTGTCCAATGCATGATCATCTGTCGGTGATCCTCGCTGACTTCAGCTAACTTCACAGAGAGTTGTGGTACAGAGAATAGAATATTAGTCAATTGTAATGCTGCTTGCTCTACTTGTTCGTCATGGTGCCATGCTATCATATCCGAATGCACAGTTGAGCCGCCACTGAGCAATCTTACATCAGTAGTGCGCACGCGATTATTAGTGCTGTCATATGGACAATCAAAAGCTCTAAACATGTTACCTAAGGTCCATAAGTAAGGGCCAATATACTTTTGTCGAAACTCTATTAAGATATTAGGATTTATGGCATAGAGTGCAGCCCTGATCTCATCGATTAGATATTGGACGCCGCGATTTACAGATGTACAATCTTTTCCATTTCCTGGTGTCGTATCTGTCTCCTCGTATACTTTAAAATCATCTATAAAGTCCAATTTTAATCCATCAATACCCCAATCTCTAACGGCTTCTACATACCTACTTATCAGATACTCTCTTACTTCCGGGTATCTTGGATCAAATACTGGTGCCCAATGATGATTTTCGGTAAGAAACTTCCCTTTAAATCGCTGATAGGCTTTAGATTTTACACCACAGAAAGGTACTGAAAACCAAAACATACAAAACATATCCATATCATGGATGGATGCTACAAATGATCTAACATCCTCTATGCGCTCTACCTCCCAGTCACCGGTATAGTCATATCCTCTACCGATATCACGTGTCTGCCATCCATCATCGATGATGATACCACTGAATCCAAGTTTCTTAGCTGCTCTGCATTCGTCAAGTAACTCTCCAGCAGTGAAATTTTGGTGATACGAATACCATGTGGAATACAATGGCACTCTCGATGACATCGGTTGGTTGGCTACATTGAGATCTTCTTTCCACCAAAGTGCAACTTGATTAAGTGCTTCAATATATGAGACTTTATCTTTGATTACTATGAGATGGGCCTCATATATCTCCGGTATATCTATCTCTTCAACTAATGGCTTTATTAAGCAGTGTATACAGCCATCTTCTTCTTGGATGCTAGCCTCAAGATGAGTAGTATAGATAAAGTCTGAGAACCCAATAGTAACTACGTTCTGATCATCATGATCATATACTGTCAAGACTGGAGCATCCACAGAGATACGTGATTTAACTTGCGAATCTTCCCAGTCTGCATGAACACGCTTATCCATACCTGCATTGGAGGACCATATCCCCTTGACTCCTATGCAGGGCAGGCGCCATTTAATATGCAGGTTAGTTATGGGGAGTGAGTTAGTATTGATGATGACCTTATACGTACTTGTGAGCGCACTTTCACTGATAAGAGTTAGATCACAATTCACCCCTTCGACACAACCAAAGATCTCTGGTACTTCTGCTATTCTCACTTGTCGGTCTATGACTTTCATTCCTTTTTTATGTCAGTTGGATACTTCGTTTAATTCTTGAAAGGTTGCGATCATCTTCTGGAGCTATATTTTATAATATTATTGTCTAGATCCATAAAGTACACATCACCTTCACTATATAACACTTTTCTGAGATCTCTACTCAGGTCAACTCCACTCTTCTCAGGATGGAGATATGAGAACACTCCAGTAGAACTTCCTAATGCTATCATACCCAAGGAGGCATCAAATCGTCCACTATTACTCTCTGCTGTATAATCATTAGGAGCTGCAATAATATCAAGATATCCGTCATTGTTAAGATCAGCAAGTTCAAAATCATTGATCGGGGCATATTGGAACTGCTCCGGCAACTTGCTTACAGCAAATCCTTCATTCCCATTATTGATAAGGAGTATTGACTCTAGCTCTTGTAAGTATAAAATCTGATCATCGTCAACCCCTAATTGCTCTAAGAGAGTAGACCAATCAGTTTCACCAAAAGATTCATAGTCCTGATAGGTATCACGTATGGCTGGCAATCTGGATGCAATATCATCTAGAGTATGATAAGGGTAGATTTCATCTTTACCATAACCAATCTTACATCCTAGCAAATATTCTTTGTCACCGTTACCGTCTATATCTTTAATACAGAAAGGAAGCGGCCCCTGAGATGTCGATAATTTAGAATTGTTTCCTAATCCACCCAACAAGATATCAGTATCGCCATCTTGATCGATATCTTCCAAAAGAACAGTCCGCCACATGCCCACAAGACTTGAGAGGCTGGAACTGAACTCTACTTTTTGATTGATTGTATCTAAAGAACAAAGTATGGGGGCACTCCAAAGTCCTGAAGCAACTATCTCCCAGCCCGACTCTTTAGATCTCACATCGATAGCACTCAGATAATTCCATTCTATCGGCAAATCCAATGAGCCTATGGGCTTCAAATCATCATGTCCATACAAATTAACCTGACTGGACTCCTCTTTGGGCTGAGCTATGATTACAACTTGATTGTCGCTTGAATAATATACTCTATGATACTCAGATGAATCTGTGATCCTTCCAATAATAGAATCTCCTTCATACATTTCTGGGGCCGTAAATTCATCATTTATGAAAAACATAGATTCCCTTGAGGCTGCTATAATTCCTCCATCCTTTTTCATCAGATGTCTAAATGCGAATAGTTCTTTTTCGTCAAATAGCTGAAGTGGTTGCTCTCCATATGAATGCATTCCTTTTCTAATTCCTAGATCATATATTCGATCTAGTGAAAATAATTTTGAATCACTACTTACCTTCAAGTCTTGAGATTCTTTAGAATTACCATAACCCATGGTCATCCTACTTCTAAGAGAGACTTCTTTGTGTGTTGTTTCTTGACCATCAGGCCATATTACTTTTACACTATCTATAATTTCTTCAGGGTGGAGTCCTATATGATGGATAGGATCCACACTTGACAGATATCCTCTTACCGGAGATGCATAGCGATAATAATCTTGCCTACTACCATATACCCATATTTTAGCACCGATCCCTTGTTTATTTTTTGATGATCCGACTAGTTCAATTTGTATATAATTACCCTCGGATGTGTTTTCATAGATATCAGCCGTCTGATTGATATTGTTATTTATAATATCGAGATCACCGTCATTATCTAAATCAGCATATGCCGCTCCATTAGAAATAGTTGGATGATCAGGAAAATAAGCTTCAGTCAAATTTTTTAATGCGCTATTAGCTTGACTACTAAAAAACTGATTCTGCATCAATACCGGAGGCTGCTTACGAAGCCTATCTAAAACTTCCTTTTCTTTTCGATTTGAATTACCAAAAGGGCTTGTTTTTTGGCTACTATTTATAAAATCAAGATCTGTGATATTAGAGCCATATCCGTTAGTAATATAAAGATCAAGATATCCATCATTTGTAAAATCAGCTAGCAAAGGTGCCCAACTCCAGTCCGTCTGATCGACATTATATGTATACGCCAAATCACTCATCGGTAACACCTGACCATCTCTATGACCATTGTGTATCTGTAGTGTATTTTTTACAACTTGGGCATTATAGTCTTCTCTAAGAGTAAGTAAATACTTATCATAGTTTAACTTACCTAACATCGTCTTTTGGCGATCATTAGTATATGGCAGCATATCAACTACCATGATATCTTCTCGGCCATCATTATTAACATCTGCTATGTCGACCCCCATACTATTATATGAAGTGTGAGACAAGATATCTTTTGATTTATCTTCAAATGCAATAGTCGTATTCATCCAGATTATGTCATCACTGATAAAATCATTGGTGACATATATATCAGGCTTCATATCATTATTGATATCTGTAAGCGCGACGCCTAACCCATATCCAGGTAGGTCTATACCAAACTTGTCGGATCGATCTACATATATGATAGAATCTCGATACTCTTCTCTAATCAGTAGTGCGTCGCGCGAGTTCTGAGAGAAGTACCTCTTCGGACGAGGATAGTTTTTATTATTCGGATCGATATAATTTCTTAGTAAATACACATCTAAATCTTCATCCTGGTCGGCATCAAAAAACAAGGCTTGTTGTGTATATAGTCCATCTTCTAATCCATACTCTTCAGCCACTTCCGTAAATTTCAATTTTTCACCGTTAAACTGATTCAAGAAAAGATAATTCTTACACTGACCTTCACACTTATATCCGCCTACACTAAGGTAAATATCTGGAAGCAGATCGTTATTTATATCCACTATAGAAATCCCATTGACCCAGCCTTCTGTTTGAAAACCAGAATTTATAGAAATATCTTGAAATTTGAAATCTCCTTTATTCAAATACAATTTTGAACTTACTTGATTTCCTCCAAATACCAAATCCTGCAATCCATCTCTGTTAAAATCTCCAACACCTACTCCTCCTCCATTATAGAGGTAATGAAAGTTGATCAGATGTATGCTATCAGAATCTTGTACATGATTAACAAAATCTACTGAACTGACATGCTCATCGATCCTTACGAAAACTTCTTCTCCATGCGGGTCAGAACATCTTATGAACAACAAAAAAAAGCATAGCACAAAAGCAAAAGTGCGTCTGAATTGTTTTTTTTTAATATCAATGAGCATAGATGGTCTGAGGGCCTCAATATTCCATATTAAATTATAGTCATTATCCTATGGATAAAGAGCCCTCCACTTAATACAAAGTGAAGGGCTATAATATGAAAAAACTACTTAAAATTCGAGCTTAGTAACCCGGATTCTGTTGCATATTAGGATTAGAATTTAGTTCGCTTGTAGGTATCCAAACTAGCTCGTGCTTCCCAGATTGGAAGACACCATTGCTAAGAGATTTTGGGTGATCCCCATGCAAACTATTAGCTCCAAGAAAATCATCTGCTAGTTCCCATCTTACTAAATCGAAGAATCTATGTCCTTCACCAGTGAGTTCCATGACTCTCTCATCTATTATAGCTAGTGCAGCTTCAGACTGAGATAAATCAGCAAGCGGATCGATCTGTGCTCTCTGTCTTACTTGATTTACGAAAGTGAGGGCTTCTGCCGTATTACCTTGATTATTAAGAGCTTCTGCCAGCATAAGCAATACATCAGAATACCTAAGCATCCTCCAGTTGTTACCTACATTAGTACCTAACACATCTACATCATCTCTCATCCCTACATCTAAACCAGCATACTTCCTTGAATAAATAGGTGACATGCCTTCCTGAGTTGCTAGTGCTATCTCCGACGAAAAGTCTTCAGTGAATGGCAATCCTCCATATCCCGTAGAACCAGGAAAATCAAAGGCTAATGTGGCATTTCTTCTGACCACATCACCATTGCGTTCAAATACGTCTAATACCCATTGGTTGATATAATGCGACTGGTCTGGAGACTCAAAAGGGGCAGCATAATCGATATGATACGTACCCAATGTACCAACACCAGGTACATCTACACCCCAAGAGAATGAGGCTAACCCTTGATATTGGAATTCGAAAAGAGACTCTTCATTGTTTTCATTGGTAAAGCCAAAATTTTCTGCATATCTCTCTGCTGGCAGCAATGAATACACGTTACTGTTCACAACATCTCTAAATGCCGCTTCAGCCTCAGCCCACCGGCCTTGATATAATCTTGCCTTACCAAGATACCCCGAAGCTGCACCTGAAGTTGCTCTCCCCAAATCATTACCACTCCATGAACTAGGTAGCAAGTCTGCTGCCATAGCGAAGTCAGCTTCTATCTGAGCATAAACATCTGCAGGACTAGCTTGATTAGGGAAAAAATCTTCACCACTTTGAGCTGTCTGAGTTACCAAAGGCACATTACCAAAAAGTTTAACTAAGTAGAAATGTGCAAATGCTCTTATGAAGAAAGCTTGCCCTAGTATACCATTGCGTACTCCAGCATCAGGGATGTTGTCTGCATTGACATTTTCAAGGATAGCATTGGCTCTGAAGATTGCCTTATACGGCTCTTGGAAAGGTTCAGTTGCCCATCTAGCTACTCCTGGTTCACCTTGAAAGGTAGACATAGAAGTATTCGTTCCAAAGGGACGAATATTAAAAGCGTCAGACCTCAAGATGGCTCCTGTATGTACGATTCTTCCCCAGAAAAATGTATTCGTCAGTGGATGATACATACCATTAACTGCAAGTTCTGCATCAGCTGCATCTTGCCAGAAGTTACCAGTAGATACTGCATTAGTATTTACTTGATCCAAAATACCATCCGTACAACTTTGAGGCATAAGCAGGATACTGGCAAAAACTCCTAGCACGAATATTTGCTTAATCATCGATTTATTTTTTAAAGTTCTCATAGTTCTTGATTTAGAAATTAGCTTGAATTCCAAGCAAAAAAGTTCTAGCTAAAGGATAAGCTCTTACGTCAAGCCCTCTGGCTAAGAGCGGATTAGGTAATCCAGTACGTCCTCCGGATGCAGAAGATATATCAGGATTATATCCGCTATAACCTGTAACTGTAAACAGGTTCTGAGCAGTAAGAGATATTCTAACGTTGTCAATCCAATCTGTATTGGCCATATCTAAAGTGTATCCTATCTCCGCGGTTCGAAGTCTTAAGTAAGATCCATCTTCAACAAAGAAGGATGAAGGAGCTCTATTTTCTGCAGCATCCACAGTAGTAGACCTTGGTATATCAGTGATTGTGTTACTAGGAGTCCATGATCTTAGTACGTCACTAATCTTATTATCATCTGCCCAGAATATATTATAGAATCTTACGACATTATAAATTTCATTGCCTTGCGAACCTTGGAAAAACAACCCAAAATCCAAATTATCAACATTGCCAGTAAAATTCAATCCATAGATGAAGTCCGGAGTTGGATCTCCTAGGATAGTTTGATCTGCCGCATTAACTTGTCCATCGCCATTGATATCTCTTCTTATAAAATCACCCGGCTGAACACTTGATCGTCGAGTAGGGTCATTCGTTATATTAGGATCCGATTCAATAGCCTCTTGTGACGAATAAACTCCAGTTCCTGCATCATGATCAGTGTCAATCAAAAATCCCCAATATACTCCAGGAGCTGCCCCTTCGATAAATCGATTTACGATCGTCACATCTTCAGTCGTAC
>CAZXIE010000057.1:0-20919 GCA_964640065.1 uncultured Saprospiraceae bacterium | reverse complement strand
ATCCCTTATCTTTATAATTCTGATCACAATCGATCTACATGTCACGTAACTCAGAAGAGATAGCAGTCCTGTTAGAAGAATATAGTCGGATCAATCGAGGAGAGAGCCGACTCAAAGCGATACATCATGAACTTGTCTCACAACGCGAACGTAGTGCCCAACTCAAAGAACGCGTAGATAAAGAGTATCAAGATGTGGTGACACTCGAGACTTCTTCTATGAAGTACATCTTTAGCTCCATACTTCGTAATCGCAAAGAACAACTGGAAAAAGAACGACAAGAATATCTCTTAGCAACTATCGAATACAACGAGTGCCGATACCTAATCGAAGCTCTAGAATATGAGAAAGGTATTTTAAAGAATAAGTCAACCGATAAAGAGTTGGTGATCAAAGAGCTAGATCGTAAGCTCACTGATTTGCTAGAGGTATCACCAGACACTACTTCTAGTCTTCAAGAAGAATTTACAATAGTCAATAAGGATATCAAGAATCTCAATCGCCTCATGATGGAAACCAAAGAAGCGCAAGCAGTGGCAGTAGATCTTGAAAGCCACTTTCATAGCATGATTGCGTTTATGAACAAAGCTAGTTCGTATGATAATTGGGGTGAGTTCTATGATGAAGTTCAACAAGGTAAAAAACTGAAGAAAGAAAATATAGATAAAGCGCAAGGTGAAGTCTATATAATTAAGACACTCCTATTTTTTCTAAAAGATGCACTTAGTGATGTAGAGCAGATGCATGATGAATTTAAAAGATCAGAAGTCATCATCCGTAATTTTAATATCAAGTACTACCGACACCTGATAACAGACTGGATCGAAGCATCTGACTTAGAGCATGCACTGACTTCTACGATGGCTGCAAGTAAGGTCATACATAATCTAGATTCTAGTATTATGGGCTTGCGTAAGTCGATTAAAGAAGAGTTGACGTTTGCCTTGAGCAAAAGAGAAAAGCTACTGCAGAGGATGGTTGATCAGATTGATTAGTAGTCGGTTTGTAATTCCATCTACTTCTATAAAAGCTACACCTTGATCGATTGAAATGGGTCAAGACTTGAGATAATGTCAAGGTCATCTCTACTCCACAAATACTTGTACATATTCACTCTAACGCCGGTGCTGTCTATGTCGACTATAGAAAAACCATTTTCTTCTACATTCTCAAAATTCTCTTCCATGCTTATAGAATTAGGAAGACTCGCCTTTATCTTTCTAAATGTTGACGGAAATACTGTAGTGCCTAAAGTGCCTGCGATACACGTGTAGATTGGATTGTCACTGAGGTCAAGATTTCCATTTTTATAAATACTACCCGAAGCAAATGTGTGGATATCCCCATTGATAATGATAGGCTTTTTGTGTTTTGCATTATACATCGATTGTAGGATTCGATCGTGCTGATGATGCCAGCCTTTTTGATAAAGAAATTTAGGTAGATCGTCATGTAGCTTTTGATCTTTGCCTAAGACATCTGGATACCATTCTAACCATTTGCCAGCGGACCAACCATAAGGAGTTGAAGGTAAGTGTATCGTATGTTTTACATCTTGAGAGAGAGTCCTGTTGATGAGCCATTGTTCAGCTGACGGAGGTATAAATTGTGCAGTTGCACCACTCAGTGTTACATATCGTCTACAATCATACATCAGTAACTCTGCAAGCTTTCCATATCGCAGCGTACCAAATGCTTCAGAGCTATTGGCGACGCGATCTGGTGCATTAGATCCTGGAAGATTGATAGGTCTGTTAGCATCAGGTAAGAACTCGGGAAAGTACATGCCCTGCACCGTGCGCCCTAATTCTAATTGGAAAGGCTTAGGTGGGAAGGTGACGAGTTCGTCGTTAGCCTCATCGTTTTCAAAATAATCATGGTCATCGTTAAAAAAGAAAACCGGCGTCGATCGACAAGCCGTGCCATATAGATCGATGATCTGTGGACTCACCGCTTTTTTAAGGACATCTTCATTTTGAGTACCAAGTACAGGAAGACTTTGATCGAATTTACCAGCGATCTCTAGTGCGTATGGATTGGTATCAGTGCCCAGTCGCCCTTTTCCATTGCCAGATAGATCCCAGTAGACTGAGTCGCCGATGACCACCAGTGCATCTGGCTCAAGACTTAGTCCTCGATCCAACAACCTGACTCTTTTCGCTGCAAAATGCTCCGAAGACTCCTTTTCATCTTCTGGTATCGGTAAGATCTTTTGTATCAAGGGATGTCCTCCCGCGCATGTATATACCATCAACTTGAGATGATCGGGACTTTCGCTAGGAGAGGGGAAGGTCTTGAGAGGCCATGGATGGCAAAGTGCTTCTTGATGATCTAACAATTGTAATTCATACAGAGTGTCAGGGGAGAGGCCTTCACAGTGAAAAGCCCAGAAAAACCCTAGGCTATCCCGTTTCTGACCACTAAAAATCTTGCTGCCTACTTTCAGAGTTGGACGTTCTACAGGTCTGATATAAGAGGTAGATATGGAGAAGGTGTTGTGATTAACGGTAGGAAGTATATGCGCTACATCACCAGATAACCAACTCGACTCAGTTGGTCCAGTTGCAGTTTTTTCATTCAGGCACCCTGTGAGAGAGTATCCAGCCCCAATGATGACACTTGTCTTGATAAATGTGCCTCTCTTCACGCCAGCTCTATTTTCTGTTTTTATGTACTGTGAAGTCAAAGACGTCAGGTCGATTATAGTGTCCCGATACAGCTAGATTCATAAGATGCTTCTTACGTTCGCTCAGGTCGATATCTATGGTAAAAAGCCCTATTTCTAGATACTTCGGCTCTAGCAGAACACTTCCGTCAGGACCATATACAGCAGAACCACCTCTAAGGATAAGTCCACTTTCGTGAATGTCTATTTTATCACTGATCTTGAGATTCTTAGGTAATTCATCCTGGTGCATGACTTGACCCACAGCTACCACAAAGCATCGACCTTCATAAGCATAATGTCTGCTTGCTAGTTGATGAGTTTCCTTTACGTACGGCCATAAAGCGATGTGTAGATCTTCGCCTTGGTCATGCATCGCTTGTCTCGTCAGAGGCATCCAGTGCTCCCAGCAGATCAAAGAACCGATGCGTCCTTTAGGCGTATCTACGGCAGAAAGCCCAGCACCATCACCAAGTCCATGTACGAGTTTCTCAGTGTAAGTCGGCATGAGTTTGCGGTGATGATTGAGGATTTCGCCAGTAGAGCCGATTGTATAGATGGTGTTGTAGATCGTACCATTACCAGGCCCTGTAGCCTGAAATTCATTAGCACCTATGATGGCGTAAAGCCCAGTTTCTGACAGTGCTTTGCACAAGGCAGCCATATGCGGGCTGTCTGGAGACAAACCGTTATCAGCTGTCTGAGCCCATAGGTCACGCACATCAGGATCTTCCCAGAGATTAGCGTCCTGACAAACATCCAACCATACAGGATACCCAGAAAACCAGTTTTCACCAAATACAATCAGATCACAAGCGTCATCCTTAGCTTGGTGGATATAAGAAATCGTTTTCTTCAGTGTCTCGTCTGCATTAAGATATACAGGTCCGTCTTGTACGATAGCTACTTTCATGATTGCTAAAGTACCGTATATCCTAGTTTTCTCAGTATTGATTTTAGCCTATAATTAATATTATGTTAAGTAGAAGTAAGTAAAGCCCCCTCTTCTTATGTTTTGTTGTGATAATTTGTGTGACTTCTGCTTTTACGACGGTACGTTTTACTACACTGATGGTTAGGTGGGTCCAGAGTTATGGCGGTTGAGCGGAGCCGAAACCAGAATGAACCAGGTATATTATCAAGATGGCTCATGTCTTCGACTCCAATCTGAGAGTCTACGTGACCATTGCAACGGATCTAAAGTACTGATGAATCAGATGAAATATGATCAGATGAAATATGTCCAAAGGTGCTAGGAAGTCGTAGCGCCAGGAAACGCAACTCAACTACCTGGGCATTCTCTCGTGAGCTATCTCAAACTAAAGCCATTAACCGTTCGGATATCTCATACCCTAACCTGAAGCCTTCAGTACAATCCATAGTCAGGCTGGAGGATAACGGGATTATCCATTCGAGGAGCTACTAATTGCGTCTACAACTCAATAATGCTTTCGTAAGCGATGTTCTCCAATTCATCAAAACTGTTAGGGACTATGAATTGCACAAGAGCTTTCTTTTTAGTGATGAAAGTTAGTTTAACATAGCCCTTCTGGCCGATAGCAAATTTAGAATCGCTATCCACGCCCACCTTGTTCTCTTTTGTTCCTGCACCACTGACGATAAAATACTGCTTATGCTTTTCGATGAGTTGCAGCGTATGCTCATGGCCAGAAGCAACGATATTCCTCCCGTGATCTTGAAGTGAGTTAACAAGTGTAGACCGATACTGCTTGTATCGAGGATGATACACATCCTGCTCTGATATTCTAAGTCGAGCTCTGTTGAACATAAAGCCTACTGCAGGTAGTGGTAGGTATAGCCAATCCACGACTTGAGTGAGAGGAAACAGATCATCCTTTAGTGGAAAGCGCCCTCCATGATGTGCATAGGTATATGGCGGATGGTGGGAAGCTATGACAAGCGTTTTATCTTTGTTCTTTCCAATCTCTGATTCTAATTTTGCTAAGAACTCGGACGGTGTTTTTATATCACAAACACTCTGGTCACCTGATCTAGCTGCTTCATTTAGAAACCAGTGTGAGTCCATCGTAAGCAAGGTTATCTCTGGTGCGATGTCTATGGCTTGAGGGTCACCACATCCTTTGTCCGGCAAGAAGAAATTATCTTGTTGATGTGGGTTGGGTGTAGACAGCAAGAAAGAATCGATCAGTAACTCTTGTCTTCGTAATCCTACTCTACCATACGTATACCAGTCGTGATTACCTGGTACAAAATATTTTCGACCGCTATAATCTGACATAGTTCGTAGCTGCGCCATGAGCTTATGTCTGCCTTGCTGATGGTATATGCTGTTTGATGGAGCCAGGCCAACCGGGTAGATGTTGTCTCCTAACCAAATGATGGCTGAATGAGAAGTCTCTTTGTCAAGCTCATTTTTCAGATGATCAAACACATCGGTACTCTCCCCTATTGGAGCATTGCCGGCATCACCTATGAGGTATAAAGTATAGTATGGGTCATCTATAATTTCATGGCGACTCCAGTTATCTTGATATTGGGCCTTATGACTTACACAAGACACAGATGTAAGGCCAAGAGTGATGAGTGCAAGTATGTATCTCATCATCCTCGTAGTGCCAGCGGGATTATATGATGAATTAGTAGTATCATATCAGTTTAGAAAGCAGCAACTACAACAAGACATGACATGCAGCAAATAGAATAAGTGATATGATGATCCCAGATAGAAAGACGAAATAAGAAATCCTAATCAGTCGATATTTTTTCGCCAACTTGATGCCCAGTCTATGTATGTCTGTTATAATACTTGGATAAAGTGTCTTACCATCTTCTATGGTTTTAGAAACTAATACACGATAGTCTTCCAGTTCCATCCCACTAAAATCTTCAAATGTCATCATGTCAGCACTTTGAAGGTTATTGATTCCAGGTTTCTTCTTCCATGCCTCTGGTATAGTTGCGAGGATAGCGTATGTGATGGATGCAACGTTGGTGATAATCATGCCACCTATTGCAAAGATCATATGTGGATCTTCACTTAACCTTGGATACAAAGAGCCTAAGACCACTGAGATGATGATGGCATTAGCCGTAATTAGAATATTGGCTTTAGTATCTACTATTTGAAGACGTGTGTAAAGATTCTTTGATGCCAGCCTAAACCATGTTTCGATACCTCTATCGGGCCTTGATTCTGCTTTTAATAATTTCTTCTTGAGCTTCTTGAGCTCATCCTTGTCGATTTTCAACTCTTCTAACAATGCTTGATCAACAGCCTTGCGTTTATTCTTTTGTGTTTTCTTGTTGTCCATATATTATTCTATTATCTGCCCTAAAAAGACAAGGCACCACCTAACGATATCTGAGCATCATCCTCTCCCACATAATAACCTATTTTAAATCCTACTAAATCAAACGGAGTAAGATAGATTCCTCCACCTATGCTAGTATGCCAAGTAGAAATTCTCTCATCTTCCAGAAATGCTCGACCATAATCAAAAGACCCAAATACTCCTAGGCCTGTTCTCAATCCCCCTTTGCCCTCTAAAAGTTTAATCCTCAGATCTGAAGCGTGATATACGATCCCATCCCCAGCGAATCTATTCGTTCTAAAGCCTCTGAGTCGAGATTGGTTAGAGAGGTAGTTAGCATGAAAAAACTCGTATCCACCAAACGTGTAGGCTCCTCCGATATATGTGGCTACGACTACTTTGTGAGTAATGGTGAAAGGGATGTATGCAGCAATACTTGATTCTAACGTGAGGTTACTGAAGTCTATGGATGACAAACTCTGTTTGTAATCAGCCCCAATAGTAAATACGTAACCACGCGTCGGATTAGCAACATTGTTCAGCTTGGTGCTTTTATAATTTACGCCTAATCCGATATACAGTTTACTATCAAAATCGCTTGTGCTTCGACCTGCTTCTTCTGAGAATATAAATCTTTCGTCATCTAAGGCGTTTTGTGAGTTAGTGAGATCAATATATTCTAAAGAAGGATTGATGGTGAATGAATTATTATTCCTTAGAGTCTTTGTAAAATCTGAATTGATATCTAAGTGTGTACCACGAACTATATGAAATCTTGGACTTCCTGACTCTTGTGTATCTGGAAAAACCTCTTCATAATTTACAAACTCGTTTCCTAGACCATAGAAAAATTGTGTGAAGGTGGGACCTGTGAAAGATGCGTTGAGTTTGAGTCCCCAATCAGGCCCCCAGATAGATGTCCAGTGACCTGAATAGTTGCCAACAAAAGCAGAGTTCTGTCGGAAGTAACTGAGCTTCAATCTATGTGTAGAGGCAAAAGGTTTCTTTCTAAATCCATTCTTAGTCCATAAGACATTATAAGAAATACCTGCTCCTTCATCTGTATAAAAGGTAATCATGGGGAAGTGTAAAGATCTGTTGAGCTCCCAATCTTTTCTATCAAAACTATTAACTCCTTTGTTATTATTTATTCTTGTGGTAATACGATTTCCATTCACCGACATGCCACCTACTTTGTCATGAGCTTTGATATTCAGATGCTCAGAATCATTCTGAACTGTATCTTCTCCGCTACCTCCGACGAGATTGATCTTAACACTAGATTTGTGCGAACCCGAAAAAGAAAAAGTGTCCTTCCCTTTCAGGCCGTAAAGTCTTAACTCATCCGTTTGATCACCACTTATGATTCTCGACCAGATAAGATGTGATTTGTCATCCTTGTCAAGGTGATATACTCGTACATCGAGTTGGTCATTTGGAAGTGCTACGACTTCGAATACATTCTTATGATTAGTTCCTATAGCTGTTACCTCTTTAGACAAGTACTTGTAATACTCTTTTGCGTAGTCAACTAAATTCTCTCTTCGTGACTTTAACTTATCGCGTATATCATTGCCATTCAATACATATATTTCTTCTGGCCATCTTGCAAGTGCCTTCTGGATTACCTCATCGGTGATAGCAGACTGTAGATTACTGGCAGCTTCTAGAAATGATTCTTCATTTAATTCTGACAGAAAATGTCTGTCAAAGTGCCGCGCATTAAAGTTGAATCCGTCGATAAAATCCAGCTCATGATCAAACTTTCTTAGACCTGGAGCTATATAAGGTCTACTTGCGATATATTGGATGAATCCATCATTTTTGAAAAACACTTGATCTCTATCTCGAGGTATGGCTCTATATATTTTCTTGTCAGCCTCTGTATCACTTTTGTAAATGCCCCATCGCCATTGATCATCATGTCGATCCCAATCACCAATTAAGAAATCGAGCAGTCTTGCTTTTAAGACATATGCCTGGTCGACTTTATGCTTGTGATTCTTGTATAGTTTTGTAACTAACTCTAGAGTGTTGATAGACTCTGTGGCACCGCCATAGTTCTTGTGTCCTTTCAAATTACCACCCGGTCTTTCTTCAAATAAATAGAGTCTTTCTGAAAAGTCAGTATTAAAATCACCGAGTGCTTTTTGGGCTGGTAACCATACGTATTGTGGATTCGCGTGATAAACTCCCGCTGCATCGGCAAGAGGAGGGATGACCATTGCACCATATGGATGGGATGATGAAATACCATCTTGGATAAGATCACTTACTAAAGTCTTCCTCAAGGGGACCGGCACTACTTTTGTTACATTTTTATCAACGGATCTGAGCACCCATTGCTGGCCATTACTATTTTCTAAACGCAATGATCTAGTTTGAAATCCTCCTCCCTCTCTTACAGGTTCTAGCCCTCCATGAACATTATCAAGTAATAGTACAGGCACTTCCACCTCCGTACTCCATGCCTTTCGATAAGTTGCACCTATACCGAACTTCCTTTTTTCATATTGAGTTGATGCTTGTACTTTTTTGGTTGTTGGTAATTCCGCAGGTTGTTTATAAATAGTTTGATCAGTGTAATCGATAACTTCTTTTTTGAGCAACTTCCTTTTGAATATCGACTTAGCCTTAGTCATAGTAGTGCCATCAGGAATGTAAAATTCTAACCAGATTTCATGATTTTTCGTGTGTGTGATTTTAGCAAAACCTTTGTTCCTTAATGTAAAATCAGCGGTACCCTTTTTCCTTACGTAATCAACATGGGCACCACTACCTGCTACGATGAAGTGATTATTGTCTTGGTGATGATACTGGAGATTTCTGTCGTGAGCAGAGACATGTATCACACCTTCAAAGTTGCTAAGAGCATGAAGCATCGTGCTTCTGTAGGTTTCATATTGAGGGTGACCAAATTTTTGTCTCCCACCTCCGATTTTTTTAACTCCTGTGATCAAGCTGCCTAGGACTGGTAATGGCAAGAGATGACTAGCCGCACCATAATTACCACCAGTATGTCCATTTGAAAAAACAGGATGATGAGCCGCGATGATGACATTCTTATCTTTGTGTCGGGCCAAAAGATGTTCGATATAGGCTGCTAACTCTTGTTCATCATCGATGTCGCAGCCCGATTTTTTTCTTTGATTACTAGAAGATCCTTGTATGACCCACTGTGAGTCAACTAACAAAAGCAATAAGTCATCCATCAGTTCTACTACTTTGGGCTCTCCGCATCCATGAGAGGGCGCAAAAATGTTCTTCTCGCCTACTTTAGATTCTATGTACTCTTCAACATCATGTAAAGCTGAGACGGTATATTCCTTACCATCATACCATTCTGTATTACCTGGGATAAAGTACACTTTGTCTGTATGATCTTTAAGTTGGCTGATGCATTTAGAGATCGCTGCGTCGATACGATAGAATTCTTGGGTTTCTTCGTCGGGAAACCCTGATTCGCCAAAGGAGTTACCAAGAAAAACGACAGATTTATCTACACTATTAGCAGTAAGCTCAGACTTGATGAGATCTACTATATCAGATTGAGTTAAGTCGCTATTTTGAGAGCTGATATCACCGACTAAGTAAAGCTCATAGTCGATGCTATCCACTATTAAACTGGTGGTATCATTTGAGCTAGACTTATTTTGAGCTAAGGGCTGTTTTACTGCACATGCGCACAGTATGAGGGCGATGAGTGCTTTAGTCATGAGTCTGATATTCTGCATATAATTTCGCTTCAAAGCTAATCGACTTTTCTATATAAACCCCTTTTGATAGTTAAGGATGGCATCTCATTATTAACAACCTTCACAATCCAAGATACCCTTCAAACTTATAAGGAGATCTTCATTATGCTTCTCACTTTGCATCCAACTTGAGATCACCTTACTATCCAACCAACTCCATCTTTGTTCGAAGTTGGTCAAGTCTGGTATGAAGTAAGTCTTCCTAAGCATCTTCAACTGTCTCTTATACATATAAAAGACAAATGACGAGTAGTACTTAAAGTTGGTATCTATATGATTTGGTGTAAAATCTAAGGTTGCAAAGAGGGTGATCAATCTTTTGAACAAGGCACCAAATTGATCAAACAGGGGTTGTACCACCATTTCTTGTTCGTGTTTTAAAAGGACCTTATTGGCTTCCCAGATTTTCATATTTCTATGCTCAAGGTCGCTGCTTTGCGCATGTACGGCTTCATCTAACATCTTCCACCCTTCTAGCATCATCTGATAGTGCAGGTCATGCTCCTGCATCATCTCACTTAACTGAGTTATCCCACCATCTAGGTATGCTTGATGAGTCCAGGCGATATCATCATAGATGCGATTATTGATATGTCTTAGGAGATTAAAATCATTTGCTAGGCCTCTTTTTCTACACGAATCCTCCAGGTTAAGTAATTCTTGTCCTTGGAGGTGATAGGGTAAAAGCCCAATGCCGATGTGATTAGAAGCGAATGCAGCCATCCCAGCCCATTTGAAGATATCCTTATTGTCAAGGTAGAGTTTCGCGTATACACTACTGATTCTCTTGTTGCGACTGATAACCTCCTCCTCGGGAGGCAGCAGTAACTCATATTCGCTCTTCAACCTTTGAATCATACCATTCAAAACGAAACTGATACCGCAATGTTCGAAACCGAACTAATACTTGTCTAAAAAGCTACTTCTTGGTTATCTTGGATTGATAAATCAGATCACTATGGAGTACTTCAACTTCTTAATTATACCTATAGCGGCTATCGTTCCATTGATTATCGGATCTATCTGGTACTCCCCTGCTGTCTTTGGTAAAGTTTGGATGCGTGTATCTGGTATGACCGAGGAGCAAACTCAATCGGGCGGTATGATCAAGATATTCACGCTCACCTATCTTTTTGGGTTATTTGCTGCTTACCTCTTGGCCTTTTCGACGGTGCACCAGCTTTCTATTGTTCAACTATTTTTCCATGACCCAGCTATGGCAGACCCTGCCTCTGAATTCAGCCGATTTACGGCGGATTATATGGAGCGATTCGGAACTCGTCATAGAACTTTTGGACATGGAGTTATACATGGATTAGAAAACGGATTTCTATTATCCTTAGCTATGATTGGCATTCCTGCTCTCTTTGAAAGAAGATCGTGGAAGTACATATTTATCCATGTAGGATTTTGGACAGTTAGCTTTGCAATTATGGCGGGTATACTCTGTCAGTTTCTATAAAATTAGAAAGTGGTTCTAATTATAAAACACGGCCTCTATTCAGTATTTGCTTAGGGTCTAGCGCTTTTTTTAAAGTGTTCATCAGAGCTATTTCTTCCTGTGTGCGGCACATCGAGAGATAACTTTTTTTATGATGTCCTATGCCGTGTTCTGCAGATACTGAGCCACCTAATTCTAAAAGTGGCCCGTATACAATTTGATTAATCTCCTCAGTAAGATGATCGTCATCTGATGCTTTCCCAACAAGTATGTGAATGTTGCTATCAGCGACATGTCCAAAGTTAAAAGATGCCAAAACACCATCCAGAGATTCTAATTGTTGAGTTACCTGATCGATCACCTCCCCGATTGATGCGATAGGCATGCTGATATCAAAATGTTGTTGGTGTTCATACTTCGATACAAAAGCATGTACATCTTCACGTATCGTCCAAAACCAGGTCATATCGGATTCTGTATAGGCCATCACCGCATCTTCTATCATCTCACTTTCTAAGGCATGCTCTAAAAGTGACTCTAATTTGGCTTGATCTTTTTCTTGGTCACTACCTAGACCTTCTACAAGAACATAGTATTCATAATCAGGTGGAAGAGGTTGATTAGCTGTAGTATTGGGTGCTGTCATGGCACGATAGCATCCTTGCCAAATCAGCTCAAATCCGCTTAAAAGTCCGGCAAATCCCTTATCCATGTACTTCAGAAGTTCAGTAACCTTATCATATCCGTTGACTCCTATGAAGGCACTAACTCGGCTTTTGGGTAGTTCGTGAAGCCGAAGTACAGCCTTCGTTACGATACCAAGTGTTCCTTCTGATCCAATGAATAATTGCTTGAGATCATAGCCCGCATTGTCTTTGATGATTTTTTTGAGAGAAGTAAGGATGGTGCCATCAGCAAGCACCACTTCTAATCCAAGCACAAGATGACGAGTCATCCCAAATCTTAGTACCCGAAGTCCACCAGCGTTAGTAGAAATAACACCACCTATCTGAGCAGAGCCCTTCGCACCAAAGTTGAGTGGGAAGAGAAGCTCTTTATCTTTTGCTGTCTGTTGGATTCTTTCTAAGATGACGCCGGACTCTACGGTCATCGTTCTCGCTTGTTCATCTACATCGATGATTTTATTGAGCTTTTCGAGACTGATGACTACTTCTTCTTTTGACACTTCAGTGGCACCAGTAAGGTTAGTAAGCCCACCAAATAGACTCACTGGTTGATTATATTGGTGGCATATCTTCATAGCTGCAGATACTTCTTCTGTAGATCGAGGGATCACCATGGCTTTGGCCGTAAGCGGCTGATCCATTCGCCAGATATGCTCATATTTCTCATCTAGAGATGAGCCTGTAAGGACTCGATCTCTGCCGATCTGCCCTATTAATTCATTTACGCAAGTGTCAATCATCAAATAAGTAATTGAATCGTGAATATACAAGCTAATGAGCTTCTAAAATCCTTTTAACTTGCCACCTCGAAGAACAGCTTATGACAAGATATGAGGCCGATGTAGTAATCATCGGTAGCGGATTTGGTGGTACGATGATGGCACATAAGATGTCTGAAACTGGCAAGTCTGTGATCATCATAGAGCGCGGGGATTGGGTAAAAAGAGGGCCAGAAAACTGGAGCAGTATGGGATCTATAGATCTTACGCCTAATTACGACAAGTCTAATCCTTATCGCGTAGTGAAAGGTGGTAATAAGCCCGAGATGGGAGCCTATACAGCTGTTGGTGGACCTTCTCTATTCTATGGTGGTGTATCCTTTCGGATGAGGGCAGAAGACTTCGAGCCACCAGCTGATATCGTCGGTGAGTCTGGAGCAGCTTGGCCGATCTCTTATGACGATCTAGAGAAGTATTACGGGGTCGCAGAGGGTTTGCTCAATATCGCTGGTGAAGCTGGAGTTGATCCTACCGAACCAATCAGATCTTCTGGCTTCCCACAGCAACCTGCTCCCTATGCTGATATAAGTAGTAAGATTAAAGGCGCGGCAGAATCTCTCGGTCTCAAGCCCTTTCATCTTCCTCTTGCTATCAACTATCAAGATAAAAGCCGATCAGCTTGTCAACTCTGTACAACCTGCGATACGTTCGCGTGTGCGATCTCCGCTAAAAATGATCTAGATACTATGCTACTGAGTAAGATGAGCAGTGGTAAAGTAAAGATTCTCGCTAATACAATAGTCCATCACCTTGATCATGATGGCGCCTCTATAGGTGAAGTAAGATGTCTTGATCTGACTACAGATGAAGAAGTTGTAGTGACGGGAGAAATCGTTGTACTGAGTGCAGGAGCATTGGCATCACCTCATATCTTACTCAATTCTAAGCTAGATGAAGTGAACCCTGCAGGGCTTTCTATCGGAAGATACCTGATGAGACATACTAATGCCATCGTATTCGGCATCTTCCCTGGCACTGCGGATAAGCAGAAAAGATATCATAAGGAGTTGGCGATTATGGACTTCTATCTGGGTCATCCAGATGTTGAGTTTGAAGGTGAGCGGATAGGAAGTCTACAGCAAGTGCCTACTCCACCACGTGGTCTTGTAGAGCGAGAAGCTCCAAAGCCACTTGGCAAATTACTTGGTGTTGCAGTCAAGTTAATCACTGGTCTTCTGGCTATCGCTGAGGATCAACCACAGTTTGATAATTATATTAAGCTAGATCACAGCCTTCCTAAGAAGCATAAGATGGCGGCGCCGGAGGTATCACATGATTATTCTGAGAGAGATCAAGCGGCCATCAAAGTGCTCATCGATCAAGCCAAAAAGATCATGAAAGCATCTGGCGCACTTTCTAACTATGTACATCATATTAGGACTTTTTCGCACACCGTAGGTACTGTTCGGATGGGTGATGATCCATCTTCGGCGCCTCTCGATAGAAACTGTAAGTTTCGCGGACTTGACAATCTATATGTTGTAGATGGCTCTTTTATGCCCACATCAGGTGCTGTCAACCCTTCCTTAACGATCAGTGCTAATGCCTTGCGCGTTGCAGATCAGATTCTATTACATTCATAGCATGGAGAACCTACACATATGCTTACTGGGATGCGGTGATATTACTAAGCCCCACGCCAAGCAATTATCCAAGATTGCAGGAGTGGATATCTCTTTTGCGAGTAGATCTCTTGAGAAAGCCCAGAGCTACCAGTCATCTTTGAAGGGAGTATCAGCTTTTGGTTCTTATGAAGAGGCGATTCATGACACTTCCGTAAATGCTGTCATGATCAATACTCCTCCACATGTCCACTATGATCTCGCCCATCAAGCTTTAACTGCAGGTAAGCACGTTGTCGTTGAAAAGCCACCGTTTTTTAAGTCTTCAGACTTTGATTCGTTAGGTGCTTTGGCAGATCAAAAAGGACTTCAGCTGCTAGTAGCTGAGAATTACTTTTATCGTCCCCTCAGGTATAAAATAGCCGAGTTACTACAGTCTAATGTTATCGGTCAACCTCTTTTCATGTCGATCAATGCAACTAAGACCCAAGACAATGGTGGTGATTGGCGAGAAGATCAGGCTATCACTGGCTTTGGTGCTCTATTTGAAGGAGGCATACACTGGCTGAATTTCATTAATAACTTAGGCTTTGATATAGTAAGGATAGAGGGATTTCAGCCGAAGAAGTCGGATATATTAGAGCGTAGCATGCAAGTGGTTGCAGAGACTTCTCAAGGTCTCATCATCAACTTACTCTATAGTTGGGAAGTAGATACCATGTGGAAAGGTGCCAGGATATCCAAGATCCATGGTACAGGAGGCTCTATAGGGTTTGAATCTAATGGAGTTTTCGTCTGGATAAGAGGCGAAAGAAAACGGTTTTTCCTTCCCGGATTAAGAGAGATCAGTGGCAGTGCTCCTATGTTCAGAGATTTTATAGATGCTATGAAATCCGGACGTCCTGCAGAGTATACTTGGAGGATGGCTCAGTCAGACTTAGAATTAGTCGAAAAATCATACAGCAGCGCACAAAATTCTTTATCCTAATAAATACATCCTACCGTACCCGATTTATACGATATATCTCTTTCTTTGCGCTGTCTATCAATAACTAATCAATGCAAGCTATTCTAGCCGTCCTAATGGGACTAGCTGTTGGAGTTCATAATGCCACTTGGGGCATGTATAAAGATGCACCGCATGAGGGATTCACATGGTCTACCTACTTCAGAAGTGTTATCGCCGGATTAATCTATGGACCTTTATTATGGTACATGTTTGACATGGATCTCACGAGACCTGCTAATCTATTTCTACTATTTGGATCAGCATACTCTTTAGAAAGGATCACCATGGAAGTTTATAAAACTTTTATTCGTGTCGAAGACCAAAGCAAGTACTTTATACCCATGCAACTTTCTGTTTTTGGAAAGCCGGTAGAAAGCTATGCTGCAAGATTATTCTTCGGAGTTCTTTATGTCATAGCACTTGCCGCTATTGCCTTTGGTATTTATAAACTCAATGAAGTCTATCACGCAGGAGGATTAAAGTGGAATGCATTTTTAATATTGCTACCCTGTTCTGTTTTTGGCTGGGTTTCAGCATTTGGTGGAGCTTGGAAAGATGCACCTCTAGAGGGATTTGAAACATTTAAGTTTTTCCGTTCTCCAGGAGTAGCATATTTCTATGCTTTTGTAGCAAGTTTGTTTTCGACTCATCTGTTGATTATTACAGCGTGCAGTATCGGTTTTACGATTGCGAGTATAGAAACTTATAAGACTTTCTTTTTCTTAGATCGACCTAGAGGGAAGTTTCAAGGCAAACCAATTACACATCCGGAGATGTTACAATTTCGAAAGAAGTTTGTTCCTGTCTATGTAGCGATATGGATTGTCGTGATCGGCTGTTTTATAGCTGGACTTCTAGATAGACCACCTTCTATACTGCCTTTCTAATTACTTATTACAGGATCTATAATTACACCGCTAGAGGTGCGTGGTAGTAGGGGTTTGACGTTTTTCTGAATCTCTTCGATTATAATTTCTTTGGCTTTGTTCTTTTTGAAGTGTCTGTGAGTGGCTATGCCGATTGCCCTTGAAGGTGAAGGTTCTTCAAACTTTCGTAATTTCTTTTTATCATCTTCATTCAAGTCATGAGTAGCTAGATGAGGCAGTAATGTCAGGCCTCTATTTTGACGTACAAATCTCATGAGAGTATCTATGCTTCCTGATTTGTATTCCAAATGCCGCTTGAAACTTTGCTTGTTGAGTAAGTCGCAGACGGTGACGACTTGAGTTCTCATGCAGTGACCTTCATCCATCAGCCACAATCGATGACTATCAAGATCGAGCGGGTTAACTTTTTTCTTTGGGAGACTGTTTTCTCCATCATATAAATAGAAAGACTCTGTGTATAAAGTAGTTTCTATAATCTCATCTTCATAGATAGGAAGTGAAAGAATCCCTATATCGAGAGACCTGTTTTGTAAGTTGCCGATGATCTCTGCTGTGGTCAGCTCAGAAACTATAAATTGAGTTTTTGTCATACGTGCTGCCGCAGAGTTGACAAATAGAGGCAGTAGGTAAGGAGCTACTGTCGGGATGATACCTAACTTGAGTTCTCCTCCTTCTTCACCCTTGAGCACCTTTGTGACGTGATTCAGATTATCTAATTCATTTAAAACCACTCTGATCTGTTCGATGACTTCTCTACCCTCTTTGGATATATCTATAGGCTTATAGCGTCGGTCGAAGATTTGGATGCCGATCTCGTCTTCAAACTTGCCTATCATCGTACTTAAGGTAGACTGACTGACGAAGAGTTCTTTAGCTGCTTTGCCAAAGCTCTTGTTCTCTGCTACTGTTAAGACATACTTTAATTGCTGTATATTCATCTATAGTATCGATAATGATATCGCAAATATCAATAATATCGATGATAACTACGAGCTACATTTGTCATGTCGAAAGACAAATAGCATTAATACAACATTCTGAGGGATGATGATGAAGATCAACATCCCTTTTTTATTGGAGCTAATCAAACGCGATGTTGTAGTTTCATATAGAATTCGCAACTAATTGATATGAGTGCTTCTGCACAAATGCCCTACTTTATCAAGCCTTCTCAACAACTGTCATCTGCAGAGAAGCACGAAGCTTATCATCGTATCCTCTCCGAATATAAAGTCCTCTGCACAGAAGATGACTCCGTAACAGTAAGAATGGTGACGATCAACTGCATGCTCAAGACGCACCTGCCATATGCCTATTGGGTGGGCTTTTATACGTGGAATGGTACCCAACTAGAAGTAGGCCCATATCAAGGTACATTGGGATGTATCTATATAGATCTAGGCAAAGGTGTATGTGGGAAAGCGGCAGAAACGATGGTTACGCAGATTGTGGCCGATTGTCATGCGCTAGATCAGGGTACAGATCATATCGCCTGTGATCCTAACAGCCAATCCGAGATTGTAGTACCTGTCTTTGACTCCACAGGAAGTCTTATATCTGTTCTAGACCTAGATAGCACACTGAAAGGAAGCTTTGACGAGATAGATAAGAAATATCTAGAGGAGTTGGTACATCTCATATCCTAGCAAAAAAAAAGCCCCGACTATTCATCGAGGCTTTTATCTTATACAATCTAACTAGTCTTACATAGACCAAGCCTTGATTGATTTTTCATTCAACTTTACATAGTCGTCATTTCCTGCTGTTTTCGCAAGGTCAAGTGACTTCTGAGCTGCTTTTATAGCTTCTGCTGTTCTTCCAAGTTTTCCGAGGATAAGAGCTTCTCTTCTTACTTGCCAGAATCTTGGATTCTCACCGTGAGTCGCTTTCTGCACATACATAAGAGCTTTATCAAGATCTTGATCTGCATCTAATAGATAAGCACCTGCAGTATAGTAGTCGTTAGCTGTTGGGCCAGCAAGAGTTTTATCGATATTAGCCATCACAGAATCGTGAGTCTTCACGCCTATAGATATAGGAACTATAGTTCCGTCCCAGATGATTTCTAGCATACCACCATTATTAGTAAGCATATCAAAGTGGATCAGGAAGTTTTCCATTTTCAATCCTGCTGGGAGTTGAACTGAGGCAACTGTCACTACTGCAGTAGGATCTTTCTCTACATAACCATTCCAGCTTCCGCCTGCATAGTCATAGAAGTGAATATCCCACTTGCTAGCCCCAGGCTTCGTTAAGATCGCATACGATCCAGCTGCTAGTTCTTTTCCTTCTACTGTTACATCTTCGCTGAAAGAGATTTTAGTTACTGCATTAGCACCTGTTCTCCATACTTTATCAAAAGGAACTAGATCTCCGAAGATCGTACGTCCTTTTACACCAGGTCTAGAGTACTCTACAGTTACTTCTGTAAGACCGATAGTTTGTGTTACTGTCGCCGATGGACTAGGCTGAGGTGTTCGGATCTGCCCCATGGCTACAGTTGCTGCTGCCGCGATGAGCAACATTACCATAGTAAGATTCTTAATCATGTTAATATTTGTTTGTGAATAATTAGGCCGCAAATATAAACCGAACTATCCTGCCTTGCAGGTCACTAACACATCATTAAGTTGACTTTAATAGTTCTGCCTCTTAGGCTTTTGACCGCGACTAAGAGATCAACTTCTTCTTGAGTGCTTGATATTCTTCATCTGTAAGCAATCCTTTCTCTTTTAGATCTGCGAGCTCTTTGATTCGCACGATAGGGTCTGCTTCAGCAGCTTCAGCTTTTTGCTTCTTCTCTTCTTGCTCTTTATGGATATCTCGAGCGACATCTTTCCCCTTCTCAAATGACTCATCATACATGCGCTTGATACGACTGATATCAAAGTCCAAGAAAGTACCACCATTATCAAAGTGTGTCTTGAAGACTTCTCCAAGAGCATAAGTAGAGGCTCCTGAAAGTACAGCGAGAGTTACACCACCAAGTACTGACCCAACTCCGGGGATGAACTTGATAGCTCGTGCTCCCATACGTGCGACTGATGCGCCTGATAGAGAGGTTATGATGGCTTTCCCACTGGTCTCTTTAAAGTCTACGTCATACAGATTACTCAGCTGTCTGATCATATCAAGCTGTATCGCTGTCACTGCGAATAAATCTGCTATAGGTACTGGTATAAAGCCCGCACCCATCGACCAGACGATATGATTCTTGACGATCGTATTGGCGTGATTTGTCTTGTTTTCCATTTGCGCTTATATGTTAGGTAAGATACACTCGTTATAAGATACTCATCAAGTATATCGATCAAAGTAGCATACTTCTAGACGTGGAACGCTTTCGCAAATGCAGAAGTTTCCTGTACAGTCATATCCTTTGCTATCGAGTTGATGAGCAGTCTAGCAAAGTAAGGAGCAAGTGAGATTCCTTTCGTGCCAAGCCCATTCATGAGATAAAGCCCTTTTTGTGTGGGATGCTCACCTATGAGCGGCCTTCTATGCTTAGTAGCGGCGCGTATGCCAGAGAGATGATTTACCACCTCGTAGTTTGCCCCGATACCATCGATGAGCCAATCTTCAAGGGCCTTCCTACCCAGAGGATCGGGACGATCATGGTTAAAATCATGCTGATAGTTACTACCCACCCAGTACAGATCTTCACCAAGCGGCACGAGAAACTTCTTGTACTTGATCACCCTATCAGGATATAATCCCGGTATCCGACACACTAATACTTCACCCTTAGCGGGGCGATACACATCAGTACCAAACCATGGATTAGCGCTATCACGGATACCACCTGCCAGTATCACCTTCTTATACTTTTCACTTTCGTAAATGAATCCTGTCTCGCCGGTCTCTAATCGAGAGTGGTCAAACCTTTCTTCAGTTAAGACTCCATCAGTTATCCATTTCTTCCTAGCTAACTCTATCAATGAATTTGTATCCACCACTGCGCCACCTTTAACAATACCCCAAGCATGAAAATCAGGAAAACGTAGTTGCTTGAGAGTCTCTTTTTCAGGAAGTGTGAGATAACCTTCGTAAGCTGGATCCATACTTCGACTTGACCAGACATTCTCAGCTTGGACATCTGGTATATGTCGCCAGATCGGATATTGGTGGATGATCTTTTTGCCAAGGTGCTCACCTAGCTCATCATAAGTTTTAGTCGACTCCTTGATCAGTTCATCGATCAACCAGGACTTCACAAATCGATGACCAGTTACGGGATTGATGATACCCGAGGAGACTACTGAAGCACTCTTCGAAGCTCCTGTATCATATATCTGATATGATAACTGAGACTGCTGAGCAAACCACCCAAGCATGGTGCCTGCTATCCCTTGACCAACTATCAGTATGTCTTTTATAGAATCCAGAAAAATAGATTAGACCATAAAGATCTAATTAAGTGATGTCTTGTACACTAGTGTCAAGGGAAATAATTATCAATAATTTGTCATGATTATTGACACAAAAATGCACGCCAAATGAAACTTTGAGTAATTATTAAACCTCGGGTTTACCACGGCTACAATTATGATTGCGCATAAGTAAGAGAACCTTAACCAACTGTATTATTGCGTGTCGCTGAGAGGTCAGGAGACCTTCAGCTCAAGATAGGTGATTAATCACAGCAACTATTAATATCGGACTTCGTCCGATACGTCGTAGTCCGATCCGCCCTAGAAGGTGATTTCTGCGAGGTGGGATTGTGGGTGGGTAAATCACCAAACGAAGCAGCTAAGAGTCTGTCTTAAAAGCAAGGTGATTAGGCATTTGCAAAGCGGATATTAGTACGACAAGCGTTTTGGTTACTTTGCCGCGACTGGCAAA
>CAZXIE010000056.1:0-20943 GCA_964640065.1 uncultured Saprospiraceae bacterium | reverse complement strand
TTAGTTTGATAAGCGGTTTGGCTGGACCTAGTGAAATACCATTTATTTCTCTTTGGGCATTGGCACTTAACTTTCTGTAGTATTCTGACTCTTCCGCAGTCAGAGTTCCACTCTCCATGACATGCTTAGCGATTTTGGCAAGATCACTTAAGGAAAGAGCTAGTACTTCCATATCACGGAGTTGAGCATTTTGACTCAAGTCTGATTTGATAGCTCTGTAGATAGGGATATAATTATCGAGATGTTTTGTGATTTCTGTTTTTATGTTTTCACTGCTTCCTTGATTGATTACTGTCTCTACAAGAGTTTCAAAACGAGACGTCTCTAAGGATTCTGAAGGAATCGCATCGACAAGGCCACTAAGACTCGAGTTAGCATTATGAGATGGGCTGTCTGCAAATCTTTTTGCTTCACTTATTTCTTCGAGTAAGGATAGAAATGAAGGTAAGGGAGACTCTATCTCTGCAGTAGAGTTCTCGTATCTTTTTAGCGATTCATTTGATGGAGTAAGGACTGAGCTAAACGCTTGGTATCTCTGGAAATCGTGCATAAATACAGAATGACTGACCTCCTGTTGATTCCACATGCTTGCTCCTATGGCTTCGACAGAATTTCTGATTTTGTTTCGGATATTAGATTGGTTCATCCATGCGGTTCTTACGATGACTACACCTCCTTTGATATTATTCTTTCTAGCAAGTCTTGGAGTCTCTGGTAGCTCAGGCAGTTCTAGCCCTTCGGTCATATCACTTCCGCCTGTCTTCTTACCGTTAAGTTGTAGTGAAAAGCCTGCAAGACTGATGACTCCTGATACATCATCAGCATCGGCAAGATTGAACTCTGCTTGATACTTTTCATCCGTATCATCTGATGTTATGATAAGTCTTGTGTCATTTAATTGAGCACCTTCAAATGGATAGATCTTATTTGTAACAGACACATAACCATTGAGATTTGTAGGTTCTTCTCCTAGTATGACTAGCATTGATGATACCTCTTGCTCTGCTAAATCTCCAGTTAGGTCGAATCTGAGGTATACAGACTTATCAAGGCCTTCACTAAAGTATTCTTCAGCCACGTAAGGTGACACCGCATATAGTTTGGAAGAGTTCCGCTCCTTATCTAGAGACCAACCAACTCCGCTAATAACGGGATGGCCCTTGTCCGCTATGCCAAAAGATGACCGGTGGTCATCTTGAGCCATGTATGAGATGTGCTTACCTTCTTTTATTTCTGGCCGATACGCTGCATCCCATAAGATCATCACCTTATCTAGTTCTTCCATCATCTTATACAATTGAATTGTAAAGAACCCATGGAGTTGCTGAGGGTGTGTGAGTTCAGCCTCTTCTATGAATTCTATGATCTCAGGATTGTCAAGCCATAAGTCATACCTAACTTCACCTCCTCCCAAATGGATTTCATCCGAGTGGAACATCTCTGTTATCTCGGCAATCAGATTCTTGAGAAATGGGATCGTGTTTTTTGCTGCGGGGTTGATAATAGCTTTCTGGATACCGTATCCTGTATATCGTCCTTCTTGATCTGATAGTCCTAGTTCAGGATAGGCACTCACAAGAGCACCGACATGTCCAGGTACATCTATGCTAGGAACAATCCTTATGCCTTTAAGAGCAGCGTAGTCAACTAGCTTATTAATATCAGTGATGGAGTAGTTCTCTCCACGTGAACTTTGAGTATTGAGCTTATCAAATAATTTGGAGTGGAGTCTGTAGGCTTGATCATCACTGACATGCAAATACATGGTGTTGAAGCGCGCTAAGGCTATCTGATCTACAACAGAGAGAAGTACTTCCATTGGAAACCAGTGGCTCACCACATCTAAAAAAACACCTCTCTTTCCGAGAGTTGGGTAGTCAGATATATCTAAAGCAGTTAGGGCTGCCTGATCTCTAGAACTATAGAGTATTTGCGAAAGCGTGTTGAGTCCATATTGTAATCCGCTATAATCCCAAAAAGATAGGGTAGCACCACTTTCTGATATGCTCAGATCATAGGTCTCTTTTTTATCTCGAACCTCGCTACCAACATGAGATGTGATGGTAAGCTCTAATCCCTTAGGATCACTTGAAGAGATTCCTAATAAGTTAAGTTGATTTACAAAGGATCGAAGTTGCCCAGAGACCTTTTCATCTGAAGAAAGTGCTGGGGATATATAGATACCCCGATCAAGACTTACCTGTCCAGCTCTTTCAGATAACCTTTGTGGCGGTGGCCAAATAGCGAGATCCTCAGAGGTTACTTTCTCGGATGATGTGGTGTGTGAAGTCTCTTTGCAACTGACTAGCAATAGCAGTGAAACAACAACAAATAACCTCAGGTACATAGAAGAGTATTTGATGCCCGCAAAGGTATCGAATACATAGAGATAAATATAATTTGTTGTGTTAAGACTGACGAAGTCTTAGGCCATCCTATCGATACAATTCAAGTCTTCAAATGCTTTCGTCAATCTCGTCTTAAATGCTCCTTCTGCATGTCTTAACCACTTGCGCGGATCATAGAACTTTTTGTTAGGGGAGTCCTCACCATCAGGATTACCTAACTGCGTCTGTAGATAGTCATGATTCTTCGTGTAATAATCTCGAACTCCGGTCCAGAAGGCCCACTGCATATCAGTATCGATATTCATCTTTATAGCACCGTATTCTATTGCCTCTTTGATTTCTGCAGGACTTGAACCTGAGCCACCATGGAAAACAAAATTGATAGGCTGCTCACCTGTGCTAAATTTCTTTTGAACGTAGTCTTGAGAGTTCTTTAGTATAACTGGTCTTAGCTCAACATTGCCAGGTTTGTAGACTCCATGAACATTACCGAAGGCAGCTGCGACAGTGAATCTGTCAGAAATCTCCATCAGCTTTTCGTAAGCGTAGGCCACCTCTTCTGGCTGCGTATAGAGCTTTGAACTATCTATATCAGTGTTATCCACACCATCTTCTTCACCACCAGTTACTCCTAGTTCGATCTCGATCATCATACCGAGCTCGTTCATCTCTTTGAAGTACTCACATGATATCTCTATGTTTTCCTCGATCGGTTCTTCTGATAGATCTAGCATATGAGAACTATACAGCGGCTTCCCAGTTACCGCATGGTACTTTCGACCTTCAGCGATTAGTCCTTTGATCCAAGGCAATAACTTCTTAGCACAGTGGTCAGTGTGAAGTACTGTAGTCACACCATAGTGCTTAGCGAGCTCATGAACATGCATAGCACCTGTCTTTGCACCAACGATAGCTGCTTTTTGATCTTCATTACTTAGACCCTTACCGGCATTAAATGTTGAACCGCCGTTACTGTATTGGATGATCACTGGACTATTGACCTCACGTGCAGTTTCTAATACTGCATTAGCGGAGTTAGTACCAACTACATTAACAGCTGGGATGGCGAAGTTTTTGTCATTAGCGTAGTCAAATAAATCTTTCAATTCTTGACCAGAAATGACACCTTTTGTAAATGATGACATGTTAACTTTTTCAGATGAGCCGCTAAGATAACTTATCAGCTGAAATAGAGTATCTCCTGACTACTCAGATGAAGGTTCCCATTCGTTATTAGTGCGATTAAGATCAAGCATGTCTTCAGAAGGATCTATGGTAATTCGTGATATAGTCGAATACTCAAAAGGTAGCTCGAGCTCATATGACGGGTGTGTCCATGGCCAATCTTCAGCATAGATCACTTGATGCTCTCCCTGATTGATTCTCTTCTCTCCGCGCATAATACGAAGAGGTATATTGACCATTGTCTTAGTTCCATCTTTGTAGACGATCTCTACATCGAGAGGCATAGGGAACCTTGCTAACTTCTGCAGCTCGATAATCGTCTTTCCATTATCTCCTTTCACATCGCCGATACCATAATCTGGATACTCGGTGGTAAATACAAAGTACTCTCTGAACCAGTCTAACTCAAGACCTGAAGTACGCTCCATCACACGGAAAAAATCTATATCCTTTGGATGCTTGAATTTCCAAGTATCATAGTAAGCCTTCAAGCCACGATAAAAGTTATCCTCTCCCATGATGTATCTGAGCTGAGTGAGACATACACTTCCTTTATTATAAGAACCAACTCCATATGCTGCGTTGGTATTAAAGTGATCAGAATGTGTAGATAACGCTTCTGATCCATTGGCTTGGTGAAAGCGCAACACACCTCTTACTGTATTGCTTTGTGGATTATCTACAGGTGTACCTGGTATCATCTTTTGAGTTCGGAGGTGGTTCATTACCTCTGCCGATGCGAAACTTGTAAAGCCTTCATCCATCCAAGCATACAGTGCTTCATTAGTCCCTAGTACCATCTGATACCAACTATGCATTAACTCATGGACAGAAACCCCTACAAGACTTCCGATAGATCTATGTCCAGTTATGAGAGTGGCCATCGGATATTCCATGCCACCATCACCTGCTTGGATGAAGCTATAGACAGGGTAGGGATATATGCCATATCTGTTGTTGATGTATGATAGGGCCTTATCCATGATACCAGGCAAGAGTGCCCAGTTCTCATCTGTCTGCGAACCTGGTTGATATACAAAATATAGCTTAGCACCTGATTCGCTTACACGAGAAGTTACCTTGTAATCTCGATCAGCAGCCCACACGAAGTCATGAACATTTTTTGCTCTCCACTTCCAGGTGATTTTCTTCTTATTAGTGTCATCTCTTTTGTCACTATAGCCTCTACCGATCTTATCTGCATTGTCTAGAAGACCTGTTGCACCAAGCGTATAATCACCATCTATCTTTATATCCACTTCGAAGTCACCCCATATGCCATAGAATTCTCTGCCTACATATGGATTAGCATGCCAACCTTGATCATCGTACTCAGCTAGTTTTGGATACCATTGAGCCATACTGTAGTCTATGCCTTCAGCATTGTCTCGACCACTACGTCGGATCTGCAAAGGCACTTGACTTTCCCACTTCATCTTGAGCGTGGTAGTCTTGCCGGGTGCTATAGGCTTTGGAAGTCGAACTTCAAGTACGGTGCCAACTACTTCAAACTGAACTGGCTTTCCATCTTGTTCCAGGCTAAAGATTTTGTGATAACCGATCTCACTATCGTCGAGATTGCTGATTCTATCTTGGACTCGTCGATCTGCATCAGCTATGGTTCTAGATCTGACATCCATCATACTACCAGGCTGGAAGGCATTGAAGTAGAGGTGGTAAAAGACTTTATAAAGGACGTCTGGACTGTTGTTCTTGTACTTGATCTCTTGCTCACCTTGATATCGATGAGTCTCGACATCAAAATCAATCTTCATCTTATACTTGGCGTGTTGCTGCCATCTATTTTCTTGAGCGTCAGCTGATAGACAAAAAAGTAAACAGAGAATAAATGCAGAAGACAACTTCGAAATGTAAATCATGTTATAGTATTCTAGGTGGTAAAAATATATCAAAATCTACCGAAGTGTATCATAGACTTGTGATCAAGAGAACTAAAGGTTTATTTGCAGACCGAAGTAAGAATTTAGAATGAAGCTCGTCCCACTGTTTCCTCTAGAGATCGTCGTATACCCATACGAGTCTCTCAACCTACACATCTTCGAACCACGATACAAACAGCTCATAGAAGATTGTAAGAAAGATGAAGTGCTATTTGGTATTCCCTGTTATCGAAAGGATCATCCTCTTAAGTTTGGTACCCTCGTGAAGCTGGAAGAGATCTCTAAAGTATATCCTGATGGTAAGCTGGACATCAAGACGAAAGGGGTAAAGCCTTTTGAGCTTAAGCGGTATCGAGATCAATATCCTGATAAGCTTTACCCAGGAGGATATGTCGAAGAGCTTTATTGGGAAAAGGAGGGAGATGAAGATCTGCGAAAGCGGATCAGAGTGCTTCTAACTGAGCTCTATGAGTACATGAAGATAGATAAACGTCCAGAAGCCTTAGACCGAGAATTCATCACATTTGAGATAGCTCATAAAGTCGGTTTCAATAAGTCTCAGGAATACGAATTCTTACAAATTATATCAGAAACTGATCGGCAAAAAGAAATGATCGAACATCTCATAAGAATCATACCTGTCATCAAAGAAATGGAAGAGATGAGGAAGAAGGTCCAGTTGAACGGACACTTCAAGTACTTGCAACCTCCAGAAGTCTAAGGATCGATCTTAACGATCTTTTGCAAATAACGATCCTGTCCATCTTGGATCTCTAACACATAAACATTAGAGCTTAGCGATGAGATATCAATAGTACGATCTCTGAGTTGTCCTTGTAGAACTATACTTCCTGATAAATCCACAAGTCGATAAGTGGCGTCTAGAAGAAAGTTAAGGTCAGAGCGAATTTCTAATAAGTCGGTAGCCGGATTAGGCCAAACATCAACTTCTGAAGATGTAGATATATCTATGGTCGGAGTGTTAGTAGATACTTTTAAGTCCGTGTCATATATCGCTAAACCACCTCGTCTGTTACCGATAGCGATCTCATAATATTGATCATCATCGATGTCAGCCAAACTAACCTTAGACTGTCGGCCTTCATATAAATCACCATAAGTGCGACTGATCAGATCAAAGCTGTCCTGAGGGCTTTCTTCAGGGGTTTGATAAACACTAATCTGACCGAGTGACGTACCAGTTACAAGAGTGAAGTCATCTTCACTAATGACTATATCCGCGGCGGAAAAATTATTAAAAGATCCGTCATCTTTAAGATCGATTCGGCCAAATAGTGGATCGTTAGGTGCTTCTAGTTCGTTAGGATTGAAGTCTGGGATTCCTTCTACACCTATATTCTCGAAGTAGTTAAAGCTGCCACGTACACCATCGACAGAGTTAAAGTTGATCTCACCTATGATCAGATCACCGAGTCCATCCTGATTATAATCATAGATTTCTGGGCTTGCCCATGCACTGACTTTTATGGACCATGCCCTAAAGGATGCAGGAGCGAGATCAACAATACCTTTTTGTCCTGAAAGGTTTTCGAGGTAGTAGAGTAGACCTGCGTTATCTCCAACAACAAGATCATCATCTCCATCCCCATCTAGGTCACCGACTGCGGGATCAAAATTCAAAGAGGTTGTCCTAAATTGGCGCATATCACCAAAGTCATCATCTACAAGTCGATATACAGGACGAGTGATATCACCGACATTCTCATAGAGTAATAGCGCTGGATTATTACCACCTAACATGCTAGACGTACCAGAACTTCCTATCAAAAGGTCCACTAGACCGTCATTGTTAAAGTCCCAAAATTCTGGACTACTGCTGGTGCCAGCCAGTACCATATCTTCAACTAGATAATTTCTAGTCTCGAGATTAAAAGTGACTTCGCCATCATCGTTTTCTATATCATATAACCAAGAGTGATCTATCGACTGAGAACTAAAGATGTCACTTGGTACTGACAGTAACTCCTTCTCTCCATCTCCATCAAAATCTTCGTGAAAAGCCGTCAAGAATAATTCGATCATCACGGGGTCATTCTCATCACTGGGAAATCTTGCTTCTTGCTCAACAAAAAATGCTTCTTCGTTCGTGCCACCATTTGTGAGAGCCACAAGGCCATTATAGGACACATCTCCAAGAAGGACTTCTTGTAATCCATCTCCATCAAGATCAAGAGATGCGATAGTAGATCCAGCGTGTCTGATCTTAGAGACTAACTCTTCAGGTGGGATGTTGAGACTAGCACATTCACCAACACTATCGCTTAATGTTACTTCTTCTGAGAACCCACTCTCGAGCATACCTCCATAACAAGTCTCCTCCAATTCATAGACTAATGTATCTAAGCCAAGGTCTCTTTCTACAGCCATATTCCTAAAGTGATGTATCGTAAAACCTGTAGGCTCAAACGATAACACATCTAGATCACCATCACCATCAAGATCACGGATATCTGGAAGATCTACGATACTAGCAAATATCTGAGGAGTAGCTCTACCGATAGGTACAGTCAGAATATCAAAATCTGCCTCAGGGAAACGAACGAGTTCATAGCTAATGCGATTATCATCAGTAACAATGCCTCTATAAACTGCTATGCCGGGGATGGCGATATCTACAGGACTACAAAAGATATCCTTGATGCCATCTTGGTTAAAGTCTCGTAGTAGCATCCAATCTCTGATAGCCGGAAACATAGATCTGAATTCTGGTTCAAAGTTGAGAGACCCATCAGCGCTCCGTATTAAAGGGGTGACAATACTACCATCTCTATCAAATATGACAAGATCCTCTATACCATCTAAGTTAAGATCTGCTGTACTGAACTGGGGAGCTCGTAGTCCTCCTATAAATGGATGCAGTAACGCTATGTCCCCTTCATCCAAAAAAGTGACGTCCGATAATTGAATTTCTTGAGCTACAACCTGAGAAGAACAGATCATCAGCAAAGCCAGAATGATAGTAAGTAATCGATTCATATTCAAGGGCTAGAACGGAATATAAAGGTAGAAAAGTCTACTTTGGCGTGCTCATACTTGGAGCACGTAGCATAGCGTTATACAGACATCTTATGCAAAAAGACAATAGTCTTCATCATAAGTAAGGGAACAGATTAGATAATGTGTCTTATTTAAGTACACTTAATCGTATAAATGCAACTGGACGAATTATATCAAAAAAGGTGGAATGATAGCATGGCCAAGTCTATTGGTATCCATGTTTTTCTATTATTGATTGCATTTTTATTGAGACCAGAGATTAACCCAGCAGAAAAGATCGAAACACAATATGCCGTAACGGTAAATTTTCAGCAGGTTGATTTTAGAAATACGAGTAGATCTAGTAATAGTAGAAGCTCTCAATCTACTAGTGGAGCGCAACGAGCTCAATCCGAAGCACCAAAGAAAATATCTCAACCTAAACCTGCTACGGTACCAGTACCCAAACCGACACCACCTAAACCTACACCGACACCGCCAGTAACAGACCCTACTCCTACAGATCCTGTCATCTCAGAAAGTACAACTGAAGAAAGTGACATACAAGCTGTAGAAGAACCTATAGATGTAGAAGATCCAGAACCAGAGTATATACCGCAAGAAGCACCAGAGCCATCACCTGTCGAAGAGACAGTCGTGCTCAACCCTGACATACCTACGATAGAAGATATCATCGGCGACATAACTGATGACCCTGTTGAACTTGAAGAGGAGCCTGGTGCTCCATCAGATGCCCAAGGATCGTCTCAAGACCAATCAAGTAGTCCTGGTTCCTCATCAAATGATCCTTCTATAAAGGATGGTGATGGCAGTGGAAGAGCAAATTCTGGAGATGGCCGAGGAAGTGATGATAGAGGTAATGACGGCGATAGCGGTATTGGAACAGGAGGATATGGTGAAGGTGAATTCGATGATTCTGGAGATGGCATCTTTGGACGAAAGCTAGTCTACCGTGATCCTAGTATGAATGCCAATGCCGGAAAGTCAGGAAGGATCGTCTTCAAAGTATGTATCAATAAGAGAGGAGTTGTTAGCTATCTCGAGATCAATGAATTCGAAACTACTATCACCGATACACAGACACTTCGTAACTCTCTAGAGTCTATGCGCAAGTATAAGTTTGAGCCAGACCCTTCTGCTCCTAGAGAACAATGCGGTAAGTTCTCAGTGAAAATAGACAACTACAAAGGTATAGGAGGCCGCTAATTCTAGGGAGTCCATTCAAGTATTAAGAAAGGTGGTTTTGCGTATTTTACATCAGTGATCACTTTTGTGGATATGTTGATGCGTAGCTTTTTGAGCATACTATCATGTCAGATATAACATTTACGAAAGTGATACGAAGAAATATCTTCTAAAAGGAGAGACTTATCAATGACCTTACTATCACGAGATGACTATAACAGAAGCCAACGAAATACTCAAAGAGATGACAAAATCAGCATCTCTCTTGAGGCACGCTAGAACAGTCGAGTTAGTGATGCGAGCACTTGCCAAGCACTTTGGTGAGGACGAAGAAACCTTTGGTATAACCGGCTTGCTGCATGATGCTGACTATGAGATGTATCCCGACCAGCACCCAAATGTGATCGTTGATAAGTTAAACCAAGGTGGATATACAGAGATAGCGCACGCCATAGCTGGTCACTATACAGCATGGGGAGTCGAAAGAAAATCTTTACTTGATAAGTGTATTGTGGCGGCTGATGAGATCACGGGATTCATAGTTGCATCGGCCTTGATACGCCCTACAAAGATCGTCGGCTTGAAATCCAAGTCGGTGATGAAAAAATTCAAGACAAGTACATTCGCAGCATCTGTAGATCGCGAAGAATGTCGGAAAGGCGCTGCACTCATTGACATGGAACTCAGAGCCCTCATAGACTTTATCATCCCCGTACTCGAAGTGCATAAAGAAGAGCTTAATCTAGCTCCTTAGGAAGCGAGCTTTTTAGACCAGTATCTCATGATACCGCTCAAACTTCCCTGAGGAGGATTAGCAGTGTTGTAAGAATCAGCATGAGCTTCGCTTAAGCCTTGAGACATCATGTACTCTTTTACATTTTGTGTAAAAACAGGTAAGACCTCATCATGTGGCACCCCTTTTTCTACCCATGGCTTTACCCAAGAACTATAAGTTTTCAATGCCAGCCTGAGCTTCTCGCGATGGTGATCTAAGTCCTCTACAGTCGAACAATGCGTAAGGTGATATCGCTCTAGGCCTTGGATAGATTCTATATGATCAACAGATGCTAACCACAGATCGATGTCGATATCTGGTGGTGGGCAAGGCGGAACCACAGGACCTCCATTGATGCGGACTCCGCCGACATCACCGGTAAAAAGTTCTGGACCCAGTTGCCATGCATGATGATGTTTTGCATGACCAGGTGTGTAGTGACCGATAAACTTCAGTGATCCTATATGGACCTCACCGAGATGCTCTACTTGTATCAATTGTTCTGCTGGAATGGGCTTAAGCGTACCCCATAATACATCCATCATCTCACCATAGATCCTTTGCGCAGATGCGAGCAACTTCGATGGATCGTGCATGTGCTTATAACCAAGAGGATGCAAATAAATCTTAGCACCGAGTTCTGCAAAGCACCATGCAGCGCCTGCATGATCGAGATGGATATGCGTTAATAGGACATGCTTTACATCAGATAGAGAATATCCATAAGCAGCTATGCCCGTCTCCAAGTGTTTTAATGTACTTGACGGGCCTGACTCAATGAGTATAGGGCCTTCTTCCGACTCGACCAGAAATGACGCTATGCTATTTTTTTGCCCAACAAAGTTGAGATCTATCTTATGCACCTTGTATACCATGAACGCAAATTATGAATAAGCTCAGAAACCGCCGTGATTGATTATTTGCGTGCTACTTTTGCGGTACAGATTATTACTTATGAAGCACTTAATAGCTCCGTCATTATTAGCAGGCGATTTTCTTCACCTTTCAGAGTCGATCACTCTCGTAAATGAAAGCCAGGCTGACTGGCTACATGTAGATGTCATGGACGGTAAGTTCGTGCCTAATATCAGCTTCGGTCAGGTGCTTATGCCGTTCATCAAAAAAGGAAGCACAAAGCCGCTCGATGTACATCTTATGATCGAAGACCCGATCAGATATGTCGATGATTTTGCAGAACTCGGTGCTGATGTGATCACTATACACCTAGAAGCTGAGCGACACGTGCACAGAGCTATACAGCAGATCAAGAAACATGGCCTGAAAGCTGGAGTCGCTATCAACCCTCATACATCTGTAGATCTCCTTGATGATGTACTTGAAGAATTAGATCTAGTTTGTCTGATGAGTGTCAATCCAGGATTTGGAGGACAGAAGTTTATATATCAGACAGTTCCTAAAGTAAAGAAGCTCAAAGAGAAGGCCATCGAGCGCAATCTTTCATTCCATATAGAGATCGATGGAGGAGTTGGAGCGCAAAATGCCGAAGCACTTCTACAAGCTGGCGCAGATGTTTTGGTCGCGGGGAGTAGTGTTTTCAAAAGTAATGATCCAATAGAGGCAATAAAAAGATTAAAAAGTATTGATTCTGCGTTCTAAGCCCGTGATTCAGAAAATCTTCATCACCATAGGGCTGATTATCTCTTGGTCTTTAGTGACTATGATCAGTGCTCAAGAAGTTACCATACAAGGTAGGGTAACCGATCAAAGTAGCGGAGAACCCGTCGAGTTCGTTACTGTCTACGTCCAAGGGACGAATATCAATACAGAGACTAACCTTGAAGGTAAATTTAGCCTTGATATCGAGAAACAGAGAGCTATCATACTTGTCTTTTCTAGACTTGGGTATGAAGAAGCTCGGATGAATATTCGAGCTAATCGCCACAGATATAATCAAGATATAACACTCATAAGTAATGTCGAGGAAGTTGAAGTTACCATCAGTGATAGTAAGCTCGAAGAGCGCGAGATGATAAGAGAAGATACGGAAGTACTTAAGCTGTTACCTTCGACCACTGGTAATCTTGAAAGTGTTCTGCCTCACATAGCCCTAGGAGCAAGAAGCGGTACTGGTGGAGAACTCAGCAGCCAGTATAATGTGAGAGGAGGAAACTATGATGAAAACCTCGTCTATGTCAATGACTTCGAAGTATTCAGACCTCAACTTCTGAGGACGAGTCAACAAGAAGGATTGTCATTTCCTAATATTGATCTGATCCGAGATCTTTCATTTTCGTCAGGAGGATTTCAAGCTAAGTATGGCGACAAGACTTCTTCGGTACTAGATATCAGATACAAGCGACCTACCTCTTTTCAAGGATCTGCATCGGCTTCATTACTTGGAGCTACCGCCCATCTCGAAGGATCAGCCTTGGGTACAGAGCAAAGTCCACATAGACTTAGATATTTAGTAGGATATCGATATAAGACTAATCGGTACTTACTCAGCACCCTCGATACACAAGGCGAGTACAACCCTAACTTTAACGATGTCCAAGCACACCTGACTTTTGATATCAGTCGTGATCTCCAACTTGGTGCTATCGGTAACTATAATACCTCTGCCTATGACTTTACTCCTACAAGTAGATCTACAGCACTTGGTCTTACAAGTTTTGCTATCCAACTGAATAGTGTTCTTTCTGGTGGAGAGTCCGATAGATTCAAAACTGGTTTGGCAGGTCTATCTTTGACTTATATCCCAGATAGAGCTAAAAACCCTTTATTCCTAAAGTTTCTCGCATCTACATATAGAGGACAAGAAAGAGAGTCCGTTGACATCACCAGTCAGTATCTTCTTGGTCAACTTGATGCCAATCCTAATAGTGAAACCTTCGAAGAAGTAATCGGCACTTTAGGGGCAGGTACCGAACAAACCTTTGCGAGAAATCGCCTCTTCAGTAGGATAACTTCTTTCCAGCTGAAAGGGGGCTTGGAAGTAGAATTAGATAATAGCAACCGCAGTCACTTCTTACAGTGGGGGACGACTGTGAGGTCAGAGTTTTTCAGTGATAATCTCAACGAATGGATTCGTCTAGATTCAGCAGGATTCTCACTTCCATTTGACACATCTCAGGTACTCGTACAACAAGTGCTAAAGGCATCTAATACTCTTGACTCGCATAAGTTTACCGGATTTGTCCAGGATACTTACACGTCTTTAGGAGATGAAGGACAAGAGTTAAAGCTTACACTAGGAAGTAGATTCAGTTATTGGAATTATAACGATGAGTTTAATGTTAGTCCTCGGTTTCAACTCCTCTTCAAACCAAAGAGTGAGAAGGATATCTCATATAAACTCGCAGGCGGACTTTACTATCAGACACCTCTCTATAGGGAAGTACGACGCCTAGATGGTACACTTAATCAAGATATCCGATCACAAAGATCTATTCACCTTGTAGGTGGTATCGCAAGTGATTTCTTTTGGGAGCGCATGAGTGATAAGCCGTTCAGATTAATACTGGAAGCGTACTATAAGAAACTTGATAATCTAATCAGCTACGACATCGACAATGTACGGATTAGGTATTCTGGTGAGAATGATGCCAGTGGTTCTGTGCTTGGTCTAGACATGAGGTTAAACGGTGAGTTCGTACCGGGAGCGGAGTCTTGGTTTAATCTATCTCTTCTTCGTGTTCGAGAGAGTCTCTTCGGAGTGCAGCATCAGAGGTTTGATCAGAGTGAGTCCACTTTCGTAAATGTCTCAGAAGTGGCAAGACCTACAGATCAGCTAGTAAGTATGACCATCTTCTTTCAAGACTATCTTCCGCGCAACGAAAACTTCAAGATCAACTTCTTACTCACTTATGCAACGGGTCTACCATTTGGTATACCTGAGAATAACGAAGTAATCAGAAACACCTTCCGGTTTAAAGATTATATCAGAGTAGACACTGGCTTGTCGCTGCAGCTATGGGATGATGACTGGAGAGAAACAAAGCCTAATCATATGATGCGTAATCTGAGAGAAACTTGGTTGAGCTTAGAAGCCTTTAATCTAGTTGGGATCTCCAATGTCTCATCTAATACATGGATCCAGTCTATCTTTGCTCAGCAATTCGCGATACCTAACTTCTTAACTTCTCGAAGGATTAATCTTAAGTTGAGAGTGAGCTTCTAGGTATCTCTGAGATGAAGTATTCTTTCTAGAAAATTATTGAGGTAAGTTTCAGCTCTGCTATAGTCACCGTCACTACGATATAGCTTATTAAGCATAGCCTTGACTAGTTCGATGTCTACAGAACTCTTGACATATTTCTCTTTGAGCTCCATGATGAGTTGAAGTCGCTCAAAGTCACTTATCTGATCAAAGTGATTTTCAGATTCTTTTAGAATGGCTTCGGGCACATACTGTAGTATGATCTCTCTTTCGCTCTGATCATATACATAGTCTGCATAAGCCGCATAGATTAATAAGAAAGCAGTGAAATGGTCGTGACTCCAGTTTCTTTTTGCCTGATTGACGGGATTCATTCGTTATTGGTTGCCTACTAAAGGTAGCTGATCTAGCGGGAATACTGACTTTAATTTGTGATCTATATGATATATTCTATGATCTGGGCCATTTGTAATCCAAAGATATTTGCCTCCGAGTGCTAGATTATAAACACTGGCCTGTCTAAGTGTAGCTTCACTTAATGATGTACCTGGTTCTTTACACTCTACAAGGATGTGGATATTTCCCAGCTTATCACTAACAGCTACATCGTATCGCTTACGCATCTGATTATAGATGATTTGCTTCTCTGCGGTTATGTGGTTAGGCGAGTATCCGATATCGAGTAAGTGCAGGATTACGGTTTGTCTAACCATTTCTTCTGGAGTCAGGACCAACCACTTCTTCCGAGCTGTACACCAGATGAGTTCCTGGTCATCTTTGTGATCAACTTTTACCTGTCCAAAATACTGTGTAAGATCTATCACTCTCCCGCAAAAGTAAGAACCTGCTGTTCTCCTTTCACAGTTTTGTGATCTCTGGTCGTTACACCGATCTCTGATTTTAGAGCCGCCAAACATGCCGTCATATTCTGATAGAGATCCGCCGTATGAATCGAATGAATCAATATGCCAGCGTCACGCATCTGTTGCTTGACATGTTGTTGCCATGCAGGGTACTTACCGGTTTGATCATTTACTAATCCATTCTCAATGACAAAGTGCACATCGTCATGGTGTATCAAAGTCTCTATGACATGTGCTGGATCTTTAGTCGCTTGATAAAGAACATGCTGAGTATCGAGATCCAAAAGTTTAACGATCCTATCATTAAAATACGGATCTACACTTGTCATGATGATCTTGTCCTCTTTCTTATAGATATTCAATACTCGACTCAGGTTACTGACATTGTTAGCTATGCCGAGTGCTGCTTTATATCGTTCTGAACTATCCAACTCACTTAGTACACTTGATCCGATATCATAACTATCTGATATGTAGTGACTCAATATATGAGACGTATTGATGATCTCAGGGTTGTGAAGTGTATAGCTAGAGGCAAGGATCACTTCGCTTGAGCTAAAGTCTATACTTGACAAGTCTTCAAACTCGATATGCTTATGATCTAGATAGATGATCTGGCTAAACCCTGTTGTGACTTGAGGATTTCTTCTTTTATTTGACATCGACATGACTTGCACTGGAAACATCTTCGGTAGTAGATCATTCAGTTTCTCGGAGATTAGTATGTCTGCAGTCTCTTCAGTTGCGTTATCACATATCTGCTTATATAGATCCCAATGATCATTTTTCAGATTGACCAAGAGTTCTCTCTGCAGTCTGTGCCAGCGATTATGAATCTCTTTGTGAGTCATATGTCTGATCAAATCTTGCGTTTGGTCTAATTCCACATAACGCTGAGTAAGCTTTGACATATGCCCGGTATACATAGCCATGAGGTGACTCCGCTGACCATAAAACTCTATGATACCTGCCCAGTCTTCATCAGACATCTGATGAAGTCCTGTAAGAAGGCTTTTGCTGAGATTGAGATCCTTGGCTAGTTTATGATGTAGGACATACTGCTCATCATGTAAAGCCTCTTTTGCTAAGTTCAACTGAGTAGCAACTGATCTAAAGTCAGTCAGCAAGGCACCTACTTGAAGAAACTGTCTTTGGCACTGCAAGTTGAGATACTTGCAGTGATGAGCTTCTTTTAAGATATCTGATGCAGTATGTATCGCTTGATCGAGTTGCTGATGGCCAGAATTAAACGGACTAAGCTTCTTAGTGTATTCCTCAAAATACAGATCTATATTACCTTCTGCGATATCCATGATAGCCTGCACAGTTGTTAGGAGATCTGGCACTTGTCCCCATCCAACTTCTGGCGTGATGTCTACACTAAGTCTTAAGTAGTTATATCCTTTGAACTTCTCGATGATCGCTAATCCTTTCTCTGAGAATGACGATGGCTGCCCATCTATATCATAATCCAACAGAGCAGTTTCTAGTTCTTCTTTTACAGATGACCAAGCGGCTAACTCTTCTTCTACTTCATATGCGATCACTCTTTTCTTCAGCCATAGTTCTTTCTCTAGCGACTGAAGAGCGGAGGCTGCCTTCTGGGATAAATCACTCATATCCTTCCTTGCTAAAAACAAGGCCTCGTCATCCTCAAGATGAGCTTCTCCCAATGGGACACAGCTGTCCATATATAGAAAACGCGGCTCATAGGTTCGCTGAAGTTGTTTGATAGCATCTATGGCCTTGGAAGAAATATGTATCGAGGTAATTTCTTCTATCAAAGATTCAGAGATCGATTTTCTCGGCCTCATTTTTATAGACAACAACATCTTTTTAAAGGCAGGACGCTTCACGCTTGCCTTGTTGATAGATACTAGGGTATCGTGGACTTTGTTTTCAAGATCTTTCTTCTTGAGCAACACATGCTGATACTCCTGTCGTAACAGTGGGATCTCTTGTGAAGTGATAAGTGTCTTGACTTTAGTACCACAGTTCACAACAGCTCCTTGATAGTCAAGTTCTACAGCAAGATGTCCTATGTTATAGTTAGAGAGTATTTGAGCTGGGATGTCTACAGACATACTATCTGGTATAACCACCAAAGTGTTCTTCTTGGACAGAAGATTAGACATGATCACTTCTACAAAAAAGAGCTTGAGAAGCTTTTCGTCGGCTATCTCCATGAGGAGAGTGTCTCCTTCATGGCGATCTGATAGTACCTGCTCTAATGCAGGTGGTAAGCAGGTCGTGTACATAATTGCTCTGGGGTTAAAAAACTAAACAGAGCAAATATATGAGAATTATTTATATATATAACTATTTGTAATATGTATCTTCTTTATTCTGTGACGATACCGCCACTTACCTTTTCTCCTTCACGGTACTGGTACCTCATGCTCACACTACCATCAGGGTTGTAATAAAGCAGTTCGCCATCTTGTTGACCATTCTTCATAGTACCGCTTCTTTGGATCGCCCCTGTCTTGTCATCGTATGCGCTAAATGGGCCATTCATCACGCCATCGGCATAAGTAGTCTCACTTATGGTTCTTCCGTTTTTATAGATACCAGAAAGACCGTGTAGTTGATCATTGCGGTATCCAATGATCTTAATGAGATATCCTCTTTCATCGAAAGTTATCTCCTTCCCATTTTTCTTTCCGTTGACATAATTGGTGATCGTCTTGATCTTAGGCTCATTAGGATGATAGGTTGTCCACATACCCGTCCGTGCGCCATGTACAGTGTGTCCTGTAGCAAGTTTCTTACCTCCGCGATCTATGAACTCAGCAAAGGTGGCGCCTCCACCGATGTCTTCCGTTTGATATCCTTTTAAGTCATAAGTAGGGCCAGTTGCTTGATTGCTACAACTTAAAAGCAAGATAAAGACGCTTAGTATTCCCAATAATTTATTCATATCACATATGATTCATAAGTCTTATACGAAATTAGATAAAATGTCCTCACTTTATCCGTGTCGTATTAGATATTTGCAGCACATATTTTTACTTCATGGATAATCGGGCCCTCGCCAAGACCTTTCAGTTACTCGCCAAGATAATGGAACTCCATGGCGAGAATCCTTTTAAGATTAGATCATACCAAAGTGCCTATAATACACTTCGCCGTCATCCAAATCCTGTATCAGAGCTACCTCGTGAGGAGGTTATGGAGATCAAGGGTTTTGGTAAAAACATCGCCGATAAGATAGAGGAACTGACTGAGACTAGATCACTCAAGACTCTTCAGAAATATCTAGATATCACACCTGCGGGCATAGTTGATTTGCTCGGCATGAAAGGATTAGGCCCTAAGAAGATTAAGACGATCTGGGAACAGCTCGGGATAGAGTCTGCTGGCGAATTGCTATACGCCTGTGAAGAAAATCGACTGATAGACTTGAAAGGATTTGGCGCGAAGACACAAGAGAACCTGAAAGACCAGTTGGTATATTTTCTTGACGCTCAAGGCAAATATCTGTATGGCCATATCATCGAAGAAGCATCCGAACTGCTAGATGAACTCCAATCCACATTTGCGAAAGCGCGCTTCGACTTCATCAATGATGTAAGACGCCAAATGCCAATCGTAGAAAGCATAGATATACTCGGCACAGCCGATACGGAGGATGCAACTACTTTCATCAAAACCTTAGAAGGTATAACTGAATCTGAAGATGGTATTCAGTTCAAGGGCACCTTTGTACAGTATCAAGAAACTACCGAAGAAGATTATGAAGGAGTACTATGGGAAGGTTCAGCTAGTGCAGACTGGTTAGATAGTTGGGAGGCTCGATATCCTCACGATGATATGTCCTCAGAGGATGACGCAAGATTTGATGGGGTAGGATGCACCTATATACCACCCGAGTCACGAGAAGATGACCGCAGTATAGATAGAGCTCTAGATGGTGAGCTAGAACTGATCACCGATGATGACATAAGAGGTGTTGTACATAATCATACGACCTATAGCGATGGAGCAAATACGCTGAGGCAAATGGTAGAGGCATCTCTTCAGCAAGGGTATGACTATATGGTGATCACAGACCATAGTCAGACTGCTTTCTATGCTGGAGGACTGAAGGAAGATGATCTAGTTCGACAGATACATGAGATAAAGGAACTCAATGAAGAGTTGGATAACTTCAAAGTCTTTTCTGGTACCGAAAGCGATATCCTTAATGATGGTAGTCTGGACTATCCCGATGATCTTCTAGCTGAGTTGGATGTGGTTATTGCTTCAGTGCATAGTCAGTTAAAGATGGATGAAGCCAAGGCCACTAATCGACTCATCAAAGCCATCTCGCATCCTGCTACTAAAATCTTAGGGCATGCTACGGGAAGACTTTTGTTATCACGGAAAGGCTATCCGATCGATCATGCCGCAGTCATAGATGCTTGTCAACACTATGGTGTAAGCATAGAACTCAATGCCAATCCTTATAGACTAGATATAGATTGGACTTGGATACCATATGCTGTAGAAAAAGGGGTGCTGGTATCTATAAACCCTGATGCACACAATATAAAAGGCATATCAGACATTAGATATGGTGTAAGTGCTGCTCGAAAAGCACTTTTAAGGCCCTTCGAATGTCTTAACACCTTCACTTTGGCTGATTTCGAGGCTTGGGTTCGATCAAAATAGAAAACTCACTTTACTCACACTCATGGATTACTTGCGGTGTTAATCGCTTGTTAACCGCGGATGTATGACTTTCAGAAGTGATGTATTATCATACATTTGTGAGTACGTAATAAGTAATTAGTTAATCTACAAATACACATAATGAAATTATTCAAGTTGTTTCTAGTTGTTGCTGTGGCAGGGATGCTTACAGTTGCATGTAAAAACGATACTGCAGTGAATGCCGCGCAAGAAGCACCTGCGCAAGTAACTCCTCAATCTACACAGGCTACTACGGCAGCTCCTGCGGCTACAGTACCAGTTGGACCTCTAACTACCTTAACTTTTGGTGAGTCAGAGTTTGACTTTGGTGAGATCCAGGAAGGTGAGAAAATTACTCACGAGTACAACTTTACTAACACGGGTAACGAGCCATTAGTCATCTCTAAGGCTGTTGGGTCTTGTGGATGTACAGTACCTGATTGGCCAAGAGAGCCTATCGCAGCAGGTGAGTCTGGTGTGATCAAAGTACAGTATGACTCAAGAGGTAAGGGTAAAACTGCAGCCGAAGGTGGAAAAGCAGAGAACAAGCGTGTGACTATCACAGCTAACACTGATCCTGCTAATACTTACCTAACAATCAAGGGTAAAGTAATCAAGCCAGACGCACCAGCTGGATAAGGAGTTATCTCCTTCAGAAAAAATATAGAGCTGATCTCACTGAGATCGGCTCTTTTTTATTTAGCCTTATTGATAGATTCAGTCATCTCAGCAGATATCGCAGTGCGGAGCACATCCATAAATCCCTTCTGACTGATCTGGAGAGTTACGATCTCTTCGTCAAGCTTGGTGATCGTCCCTATGATACCTGAAGTCGTAACGATCTTCTTTCCTTTTTCTAGAGAATCCTCAAAAG
>CAZXIE010000055.1:3484-21414 GCA_964640065.1 uncultured Saprospiraceae bacterium | reverse complement strand
TTTTGCTCTTTGTTGACATTTTACTGTTTACTATAAACCATCAATAGTAAACAGTAAAAGTAGTACTTATTTCTACGCTCTGACTTACTTTATCTGAACAACAAAAGTGTACTGACTTCTACTGCTCCTTCGTCATGGTTTGAGCACACCGAGGCAACGCGAAGTTACAGGTGTAAAAACACTCTTGTGTCTTATGAAGAGGACTACATGAAGTATCAACTATTGCTTATAAACAACCCCATCCTTCATCACAAACTTCACATCCTGTAGGATAGATACGTCTTCGAGAGGATTTCCTTCTACCGCGATGATATCAGCCATCTTTCCTGCTTCTAGCGTGCCATATGAGTCAGAGATCCGTAGCAAGTCCGATGCCCCTACGGTAGCTGATTTGATAGCTTCATATGCAGGCATGCCCGCTTCGACCATATAGACAAACTCTTTGGCATTATCGCCATGAGGGGAGACTGCCGTATCAGTACCAAAGGCGATTTTTACTCCAGCTTTGTACGCTTTCGCAAATGTGTCTTGTATCTGTGGTCCTACCTCGATGGCTTTCTTTCTTACCATCGGTGGAAAGAACTGAGGAGACTCGATAGCTTTTTTATAGACGAATTTTCCTGCGGAAATAGTAGGCACGTAGTACGTACCTCTCTCCTTCATCAGCTGCATGACTTCGTCTGTCATGAAGGTGCCATGCTCGATACTGTGGATACCTCCGAGGACAGCTCTTTTCATACCTTCTGCTCCGTGTGCATGAGCTGCCGTCACAAATCCATAATCATCAGCAGTTTGTACGATCGCCTCTACTTCTTCCACAGTAAACTGTGGCCCTTGACCATCTTTGGCTACACTGAGTACACCGCCGGTAGCAGTTATCTTGATGACATCAGCGCCATTTTTATAGCGCTGGCGGACAGCTTTCTTTGCATCTTCAACACCATTGATTACACCTTCTTTTGGTCCGGGGTCATGCTGAAGATCTTTACGCACACCGTTAGTCGGGTCGGCATGTCCACCTGTTGTACCGATGCCTTTCTCGCAAGTATAGATGCGTGGCCCCGCTATAAATCCTCTGGTAATTGCATTGCGAAGAGATACATTAACTCCGGATCCACCTAAGTCTCGTACAGTGGTAAAGCCCGCCATCAATGTCTTCTTACAGTAGATAGTCGCCTTCAGAGCTACATCTGCTTCGTTCATCCTGAAGCCTTCTTCATATCTCTTTGGACTACTCTGACCTTCTATATGCACATGCATATCCATCAAGCCTGGCATCACACTATGATCTTTGAGATCTACAGTTTTGACTGTATCAGGAGCTTCGATGTAGCCTGATCGTACTGAGGCGATTCGATTATTTTTAACGATGATCGTTTGTTCTGACTTTGGATTGCTATTCGTACAGTCCAGTACGGTACCACAGTAGAGATAAGTAGTAGATTGAGTAAATCCACTTATAGAGATAAGTATAGACAGCAGTAAGCACTGCGCAAGAGTGAAAAAGATTTTCATAACTATTTCTTTTTTGACATTGTCGAATGTAGTGAATTACCTTGTATGTATGTTGATAAGGTATATCATGTTATTGTCGGTGCTACTCTTGGTGATATTACCATCGCTTGCGCAGTCTGGTCAAGTATACGAGGTTAAAAAGACGAGAGTTATTCACATCGACGGTATACCAGATAACTCATGGCAAAGAACAGGCTGGTCCGACAGTTGGAATGATATAGTGACGTCCCAAGAAGGCATGTATCGCACTAGATTCAAATCACTTTGGGATGCGCAAAACATTTATTTTTTATTTGAAGTAATAGATCCAGATATCACGGCAACAATTGATATCGACCATATGCCACTCTTCAAATACGACAATATCGTCGAGGTATTTTTAGACCCTAATGGAGATCAAAAAAATTACTACGAGCTACAGATTAATGCCAAAGGAACAAGATGGGAGCTCATACTAGATAAGCCATATAAAGATGGAGGAGAAGCTACAAGTCCTAACGAGCTGGAGGGACTAAAGTATGCCATACACCATAATGGCACCATCAATGAATCAGACAACCCTGATCACTCATGGTCTCTTGAAGTTGCCATCCCATGGGAGTCGCTTCTTGATATAGAGGAAGTTCCTCCTCGATCTACTTTTAGGGCGAACTTTTCAAGGGTCTTTCAAGATGATGATGACATAGACACTTCACCTCAATACTGGTTATGGCAACCCATCGGCAAACCCAATATTCATATACCCGACAAGTGGGGAAGGCTCGTTTTCTTGAAAGAGTAGTTAGAGTCTATTTTTCTAATTGCCCTTGGAGTTGCAAGTATAGCTTCTCATCAGTTTTCACACATCCATTTTGTAGCATGTTGAACAACTCTCTTTCGCGATTAGGCGTATATGCTTTAGATGCGTGATAGATCTTTAGTTCAGCGAGCTTTTGGTTGGTAATACTGCTACGTCCTTCTTTGGAAGACAAATCAAGACTAGGATCTTCAGAGTCTACACCTATAAGATGGATCTGATCTTCAGCACAATGAAAGGTCTTTATTGATGACTTGCTATAGTGAGCAAGGTGTGTAATCTCTCTAAGTATTTTTTCAAATACAACATCACTAAAAAGCTCGATCATGCGATCTGCTTTTTCTTGGTCTTTCTTCATCGTAGACCAGTCGTCAGCTACAATGCCATTAAGCACGAGAAACTTTACGAACTCATCTTCTAGTTCGTGGAGTTCTTCCGTAGTTAAGACTCTATACTTTGCCAATCGATGATGATTCTAAATGTGACTTTCTAATATGCTATTATAGCAGTGGGCGAGTACTAGATATATTCGCTCGAAAAGCGAATCCAAGATAGTTCGTTCTTACGGATGGGCTGTCTTGTATCTGCTCTGTACGATGTATCAGATGCATGTCTACATAATAGGACGGCGCTAATCTCCAAGTAGCTGTAAGGTTCAAAGACATGACATCATGTGCTATGCCTTGACCTGTGAAGTTGCCTGTATCGCTGATACGACTTTCGTTGTTGAGTAATATGTTTCTGCCAACATTGGCAGTAGGGTCGTCTCCAAAGTCAGCTCGATGTACGAGTCCTGTTAGAGCAAGTCTATCAAGTGGACGATACTTGATTTTTATAATTTGTTCTGTAAAGTTGGCGCCATAAGGATGTGCCAATGCTTGATTAAAATGTGTGTAGCTCGCAGCAGGACGAGCAGCGATATCCGCATCTCGATGTGTATATGTATAGGGTCTGGCACTATTAGCCTCTACTTGCAGGTCGAGGTGAGATATACCAAAAAGATCAAAAGCTTTTCCTCCTATCTGATAACCTACTTTATTGCCCCACCAACCTTCTCCACTAAATATCTGATCAGTCCTCAGTTCATCTAATAAAAACTGACCATAGAGTTGTATGCCCTTGATAGGGATGTAGTTGAGATTAAGACCGAGCAGTACATTGTCTGGACTATCTAAAAGTCGCTCTACAGTTCTATAAAAGATTACTGGGTTGAGATATTGTAATTCAAATCCTTGATCTCTTGAGAAGATCACACTCTCAAATAGTCCTAGACTCAACTTGGGAGATACCTGAAGGCTGAGATAGTGAGCAGCCATATATTTTTTTGGAAGTAACTGGTCACCGACATTGTCTCTAGAGCCTGTAGCACTCAACTCTGCAAAAGTGTTTTGCAAATGAAAGATCGATACTCGGGTATTGAGTTGTAGATAGAGATAGTTGTTAGCATAGTCGCTCAAGAGCATGGATCGGATACCATTACCGATGAAGTGCTTGCCGTGTCCAAAGTGTACATCTATAGATTGAGATAACTTCCAGCCGACATAGCCTTGTGCATTTAGAAAATCCCAACCATTCACTCTGTCGATAACGCCGCTTTGATAGGGCTTAAAAAACCCTTGACCTGGGATCACACCGATCCTGTCGATTTCATTTTCTATAAAAGGTAAAAACTGCTGCTGGTTTTCGAAAATGCTGGTGTAGAAGTAGACTTTATCATCTATGAGACCTCGGACTTTGAGACCTCTCGTATTTTGAAAAATAAAGTCATCAGTCTCGCGATCATCACCCACTTCAAAATGAAATACAGGATCTATCTTTAAAAAGAAGTTGTCATGATCGAGCACAAAGAAAGAATGAGGATCTCTGTAAAAATTAGAAAACCAACCTTTCTTGACTTTAGGTGCAGGCGATAAAGTATCTGTGGTGTACTTCGTCCTTTCTGGTACACTTAAGAGGACATCAGTTAGATCAGATCGATCCTGTTGAGATGCCGTTTCTTGAAGTCTTGATTGATTGATCAGGTGTGTCCAACTCTGGTACCTGATGCTGGTATGCGGATAAGTCAGTTCAAGCTTTGTGGATAGCCGATCTAGCGTGTGATCGCGCTCTGGATTATGATCCATACGAGATAACTGACTGAACATCGTGAGAGATGTACAGCAGATTAGGAGAACTAATAGGGGCTTCTTCACCCTTCAAAGTTGCAAAATCTATCTCATATATAAAAAACCGTTATATGTAAGACACATTGAGTCAATGTTAGAAGAAGTACTTATAGACTTAGCATGTAGTCTTTCTCTACGCCTTAAAGCTTAGAAGAAAGTTTTGGATCGCAAGATCAAAGGCATCTCCATCATTATCAACAAAGGAAACTTTCAAGGGAAGTACTAGGATGGGCAAGTTATGCTCGCGTATAAAACCATGATGAAGGATAAGCCTTGTGGCATCTTTCTCAGTAGTGACGATAGCTGCATTCTTGTACTTCAGATTTTCATACTTCTGCTTAAGCAACGATATCTCATGTGGTGAGAAGTAATGATGATCCTCATAGATCATAGTATGTACACGATCTGCTTTTTGGTCCAGATAGTCTAGGAGATAAGATTCGTCAGCTATAGCTGACAGAAGTATCAGTTCGTCATAATCAGCGAGTTCATGTCGACTTCCACGGATGATATGATAGGGTAGTCCATAGACATATCGCGAAAAGAAGATCTTCTGGCGAGGCAGAACATTAAGCGATGCTTTTAGTGCTTCTGTCTCTTGAGGATCTATCTCATCTGGACACTTTGTGACAATGATGATATCCGAGCGATTAGCTCCGGACTTCCACTCTCGTAATCTGCCGACTGGCAAGAGATGGTCGATCGAGTAGGGTCTATAGTATTCCGTCAGGAGGATATTAAGACCTGGTGTTACTGACAGATGCTGATAGCTGTCATCGAGTAAGACAACTCTGATGTCTGGTCTATACTGGAGCATCTGGGGTATGCCTATCGAGCGACTCTCTGATACAGCGACTACGACTTCGGGATACTTGAGTCGATACTGGAGTGGTTCGTCGCCAGCCGTGAGTGATGTGTCCGTTCTTTCTACTACTCTAAAGCCTTTAGTTTTCCGTCTATAACCCCTACTGAGGATGCCTGTTACGAGATAAGGACTCACTAATCTGATCAAGTATTCGACATGCGGTGTCTTTCCTGCGCCACCCATAGTGAGATTACCAACACCGATGACTGGTAGATTATACTTAGCAGACTTGAGTAGGCCCCAAGCGTATATTCTATTGCGAGTACTGATGACAAGACCATAGACTAGTGCAAATGGTGCCATGAAGAATTTGAGTAAAAGCTCGCGCATCAAAGAGACATGATTTTATGACCGATGGGACAGGACATACAACCTTGTAGATCGCAGTTTTGTTTTTTGAGTTCTATGAGCGCTTGGGTGTCAGATGCTGCAGACACCTCCATACCTAACGATTCCCATTTGCTGATGATGCTATTTTTCTCTGGAGGTAAAGACTCAAGAAGCTCTAGGGCTCTATCCTTATGTTGCTGACTTTTTCGATCTGAGCCATACATGAAAAGTAGGGGCGCTACAGTGTTGATGATAATGATGTGCTTTGCACTTTTCCCAAGTTTCTTTGTTCTAGATGCGGACTCTTTGTCAAACTTATAATGAGTCTTCCAGTATTCGCCGAGCTCTATATCGAGGGCCTCTATAATCTGATCAGCGTTCGCCTCCATGATGAGATCATCGAGTCGATGGTGCTTCTTCAAGAAATTGGCAAACTGTGCTATGCGTATGGTTGGAAAGTTGGCTGGCCGCAATCTTGCATATTTCCATTCTACAGGAGCCATAGCAGTCAAGCTAAATTTTTGTTGCAAGACACCGTATTCTCGTCTTAGGATATTTACGTAAGTGTCCTGATCCTCATCTGGCAAAAGACCGGACTGCCCAAAGAGCAATGCTTCAATCTGATCAGGCTGATCGATGTGCTTTTGTATGATATGGTAAGGAGTGATGGCGGCGAGCCGTTGCATAGCAGGAGCATTCACCTTGAGACCAAATGACCAAGCCAGACGCTGATAGATGAGGGCGATCATATCGCCTTCTAAGTCTTCCAGTTGATCGCGAAGCTGCCGAGCGCGATAAGTGAGGCGCTGAGTCAAAGCTCTTTCTTTCGTAACCGCTTTGGTGATAGCAGACACGGTAGATATCTGATCTTCACAAGGGATCCAAAGTTGGTTGTGAAACAACTGATGATACCTCGCCAAGAGTTTTGGGGAGATGAGTGGTCCCAACTCCAACGTGGGGATCGTCGTATCATCTTTACGCTTGATGCGGGCATCATCTTCTAAGACGACATGAAGGATCACATTTTGATACGCATCATCAGAGTCATGACGATGTCGTAGCCAATCTGAGGACCTGATATGTATCTCGACTTGTCCTGCCCAGAGGGTACCATCCACTTCGATCTTTGCATCTAGGAAGTCAGGGCCAGCATCATGATTATGATATCCAGGATGTATGATAGTGAGCTCCAAGCCATCGACAGTCTTCAGATGCGTATGATCAAAGCTCTTCAGTTTCCATACATAATGCAGTAATTCTTCCTTGATGGTGCTAGCCATCTTAACAAGGTAGTATATATCACAACATTCTCTCTTGTAAGACTTTATCTTAGCAGATTGTCGCGACAGAAATCACGTCATATTGGGAAGAAAAAAACAAACGGATCTCATAGAAGAGATCCATATCAAAGGGGCTAATACTAACAACCTTAAGGATGTAGAAATTAAGCTCCCTAAGAATCAACTCATAGTCGTTACCGGCGTATCAGGATCAGGCAAGTCGTCGCTTGTCATGGACACCCTGTATGCTGAAGGTCAACGCCGATATGTAGAGAGCATGTCCTCTTATGCCCGGCAGTTTCTAGGGCGAATGAAAAAGCCAGAGGTAGATTTTATCAAGGGCATATCTCCGGCGATAGCGATAGAACAAAAAGTTTCCTCAAGTAATGCTAGATCGACTGTTGGTTCCCTTACGGAAATATATGACTACCTCAGATTACTCTTTGCAAGGGCGGGAAAAACGATAAGCCCTGTATCAGGTGAGGAAGTAAGGCGGCACCAAGTAAGTGATGTAGTGGATCATATCAAGGCTCAAAAAGAGGGCACCAAGATCGCACTCCTAGCACCGATCACTCCCTATGACAAGGAAAGACTCGTTAGCAAAGAGCTAGAGCTACTGATGCAAAAAGGATATACGCGGATCAGCATCAAAGGAGAGATCACCTACATCGAAGAATACCTAGAAGGCAAATCAAAAGATCTCAAGAAAAAAATCGGCACTGTCGCCGATCAGATGGAGATACTTGTGGATCGATTTGTATGTAACGATGATGAGGATAATCTGAAGCGTATCGCCGATAGTATCAACACTGCCTTTTATGAAGGAGGCGGATCATGTGTCTTAGACATTATAGATAAGGAGAGGGTAGGATTTAATAATCGATTTGAGTTAGACGGTATCGTCTTCCTAGAGCCATCTCCACAGCTCTTTAATTATAACAACCCATACGGAGCCTGTAAAAAGTGCGAAGGTTATGGTATGGTCTTGGGTATCGACCCTAAGAAGGTCATCCCTAATCACAGCCTATCTCTTTATGAAAATGCGATAGCCTGTTGGAAAGGAGAGTCTCATGGACGATGGCTAGATGAAGTGATCTACACTGCAGAAGAAACCGGTATCCCGATACACGAGCCATATCGTAATCTGTCCGAAGATCACAAGACCATACTATGGGAAGGCTGTGAGCACTTCAGAGGTATCGATGCCTTTTTCGAGGCACTCCAGTCAAAGAGCTATAAAATCCAGAACCGCGTACTCATCGCGAGATATAGAGGGAGGACCGTCTGCGCGACTTGTGGAGGTGGGCGACTACGCACAGAAGCATCGTATGTCTTCGTCGACAAGAAGACGATCAGTGAGTTGATCCATATGCCGATCAGCGACCTGAAGGAATATATCGATAACATCAAGTTGACCAAGTACCAAAAGCAAATCTCAAGTAGGATCTTACTTGAGGTAAGAACTAGACTTGATGTGATGTATGATATCGGTTTGTCGTATCTCACCTTAGATCGAGCAGCAGCGACATTAAGTGGCGGGGAGACACAGCGCATCAATCTGACGAGGACGTTAGGTAGCAACCTCACTAGCTCGATGTACATCTTAGATGAGCCAAGCATAGGCCTCCACCCGAAGGATACCGATAAGCTCGTGACAGTGCTTAAGAGTCTCCGAGATATGGGCAATACTGTCATCGTGGTCGAGCATGAAGAGGAGGTCATCACTAGTGCAGATCATCTTGTGGATGTAGGCCCTCAAGCTGGAGTGTTCGGAGGGAAGATCGTCTATAGCGGAGCCTATAAAGACATCAAAAAGAAAGCAAAAGAGAGCCTCACGGCGCAGTATATATCAGGGGTTAAGTCCATACCTGTACCGACGAAAAGAAGAAAAGCTACTAATAAGATTCAGATCAAAGGCGCTAGCCAGCACAATCTGAAGAATATAGATGTGACCATCCCACTACAAAGTATGACAGTGATCACGGGTGTCTCAGGATCAGGAAAGACTTCACTCGTGAAGCACATTTTATATCCCGCTCTTCTTAAAGAGCTGAATATCAGCCATCCATCTAACCTTGGCAAATATGAGACTATAGATGGCGATCTCAAGATGATCAAAGGTGTCGAGTTTATCAACCAAAACCCCATCGGCCGTTCTTCGCGATCTAACCCTATCACATATATCAAGGCCTATGATGAGATTAGGAAGCTACTGGTGAAGCAACAGCTCTCTAAAATTAGAGGATATAAGCCAAAGCACTTTTCATTTAACACGGAAGGAGGAAGATGTGAGAACTGTCAGGGCGCAGGACATAACACGGTGGAGATGCAGTTTCTCGCAGATGTCAAACTCCTCTGCGAAGATTGTAAAGGAAAGAGATTTAAGCCTGAGATCCTTGAGGTCAATTATAAAGGAAAGAATATCTATGATGTCTTGAACATGAGTGTCTCGGAGAGCTTAGAATTCTTCAGTGCAGTGCCTCGGATTGTTAATAAGATACAACCACTAGAAGATGTAGGTCTTGGTTATGTCAAGCTTGGTCAGGCTTCCAGTACTTTATCCGGTGGTGAAGCACAGCGTGTGAAGCTTGCTTCTTTCCTCGGTAAAGAGAGAGGCGAGACGGGACAGTTTTTCATCTTTGACGAACCGACGACTGGCCTGCACTTCGATGACATCCGCAAGCTACTAGATGCCTTCAATGCTCTTATCGAACAGGGCAATACTGTCTGTATCGTAGAGCACAACATGGAAGTGATCAAGAGTGCTGACTGGGTGATAGATCTTGGTCCAGTTGGTGGAGAAGATGGCGGCAACTTGGTCTTTCAGGGTACCCCAGAAAATCTCGCCAAAGAGAAGAAATCATTTACTGGAGAGTACCTAAAGGAGAAATTATGAGAACTAAGATTGTCATCTTAGATGGAGAGCTAGCTCATGGTGGAGATCTAAGCTGGAAGAGGTTTGAAGAGATCGGTGATCTCGAGATTTATAATCAGACAAGTCCCGAGCAATTTTTAGATCGAGTGAAAGAAGCTAAAGTCATAGTAACTAACAAGTTCAAGTTGAATGCCGAGCACTTTGCAGCTTGCCCAGATCTCAAGTTAGTTTGCCTTCTTGCCACTGGCTATGACAACGTCGACGTCGTTGCTGCGAAGCAAGCGGGAGTCACGGTATGCAATGCTCAAGCGTATAGCACTGACAGTGTCGCACAGCATGTATTTGCCCTCCTTCTTGCAGGTGCGAACCAAGTGAGCGAACATAATATATCGGTTCAAGATGGCCACTGGTACACTGAGCAGTGGTCGTATACACTAACCCCTCTAAAAGCCTTGAAAGGACTCACGATGGGTATCTGCGGTCTTGGTAAGATCGGGAAGAAAGTAGCTGAGGTAGCTCAAGCTTTTGGTATGAAGGTGATCGCTCATACAAGGACTCCTGATCACTCTTTAGACGATATCACTTTCGTAAATATCAATCAACTCTGCCAGCAGTCAGATGTCATCAGTGTGCACCTTCCTCACTCAGAAAGCACACATCAGATATTTGATAAGGAAAAATTTAGTGTGATGAAAGATGATGCCATCTTCATCAATACCGGTAGAGGTGGACTAGTCAAGGAGGAAGACCTAGCAGCTCATCTCAGCTCTCATCCCAACTTCACGGCAGCTCTAGATGTACTCAGTGCTGAGCCACCTCAAGAAGGTCATCCACTCATCGGGTTAGAGAACTGCATCATCACTCCACATCATGCATGGGCTAATCCCGAGGCACGAACGAACCTTCTTCGGATCGTAGCTGAGAACATCACGACTTACCTAGATGGTAGCCCGCAGAATGTGGTGAGTTAGATCGGATTAGTTACAAGACAAAGTGTAAGTCCCGTTTCCTCCGCTATATCTATCTACCACTAGAAAGTAAGTAGTTGCTGAAGCTTGAGCCGAGATAGTCACAGATTCATCTCCAGCTTGCTCACCAGAAAACTCAGGCATATTATCGCATACTCCTGAAGAAATAAATAAATCCATGTCAGATGTACTTGTAAGGGTAACAGTGGTGCTAGTATTAGCTGGTACTACAAGCCGATGGATTGTCTCATTACCTGGATAGTCATTACCACTGGGATAACCTGACCAAGTACTTGCGCCATTGGCAGTATTTCCTTGAAACGAAGTGCCGCATGTCAAAGTAAAAGGAGACGTACAGCTACCATCTTCTGGACTGCTACCGCCTCCACAATTCAATGTGCCTGTATAAGCACAGCCTACATTATTTACCTCAAAGCATCCGTTAGCCGGCACACAAAAGCCGTTGTTGATATTCACCGTAGGTGCAGAAAAAACGGCGCTATTTGCTTGGACAGATCCTTGTGTCGTAATCATCGCGGAAGCCAAGGTGTTCCCTGTTGTGGTGGCAGAGGTCACTGTTTCGTTAGCGTTGCAGTTATTATTACTACTCGACATCATTGAGAAGTTACCATTAGACACATCATAGAAAGTAGAAGCTGCTCTAAAGCCACCTGTGACATCACATCTCACTAATATCCTGGCGGAACTACTTGAGCCACTAGAGAATGTTACTGATTGGCTTCCATCATTAGGTGTAGCATCGGCTATAACCACAAATGAAACTCCACCATCAGTTGACAAGAGTATATCTACCGATGAGCAGTGAGCATCCGTACCATTGACAGTCCATGTGACAGTTGCTGTGCTTCCGAGAGATTCTCCACCATTAGGAGAGGTAACATTAAATGGTCCAGTGTTGGCGACCGTCACCTTATTAGTTGCCTGACTGACTCTTCCAAAGGAAGAATTATTATCTCTTGCTGTTAATGAAAAATTGATCGTCCTGGCCACTGAAGATGGGCGCTCCCAAGTACTTAAGTTAGTACCACTAAGGCTCGAAGTAAAAATCGGAAAGTGACGATATTTTTGGTTCGTTGCGGGTCTAAATCTAAACAATGGTTCTTTTTGAAGCATACCTGATGGTGCTCCGGTAGTGGCTGGACCATCTCCATCATTTTGTTCCCAAGCATAAGAAATATTGGTATCAGGATCATTAGCGTCTGTAGCAGATCCTACCAAGATAAAAGGTGTTTCTTTTGGTACTGTTATATCTCCAGGTTGAGTAATAACAGGAGCACTTGAATTACCTACTGAGGAGGTAGTCGGGCACGTATGAGCATTGATGTGTGACTGAGCTGCATTGATCGATGTGATGGCAAAAAATGGATCTGAGGCTTGCGTATAACCTATGCCACATACCGTGGCATATGCCATGATCGAAGACCCTTCTCCAGGCTCATATCTAAAGTTAGCTTCACCATTACCATCACAGCTGTTAGAAAAGTTATGGGGCATACCAAACTGATGCCCGATCTCATGAGCCACGAAATCGATCCACAAAGTTGAAAGACTACCCGTAGCTCCAGAATATCCACCTGCTTTTGAAGAATTGTCGCAAGGACTTGGACCTGCCAATCCACCTATATCTTCCCAGACAACTAGGTGACCTACATCAAATTTTTGGTTACCCCAATTGGCCAGTGTTGGGATTAATTGGTCATCTATGGTATGACCACCCCATTCTTCATTGCCTTGAGCTGAGTATGGATCCGTGTTGGGATTTTGAAAGATGATAGCCGGCTCAGTGACATTGGTAAATGTAATACCCAGATCTCTCAGGAAAACAGGATTGAGCATATTGATACCTGATGCGATGGCATTTAGAACGTTAGTCACATTGTAAGGGCTACCTCCAAATTGTTGTGCATATTCTCCAGACGCAGATACAGCCAGTCGGTATGTTCTTTTTTGAGTCGGGTTCGCATTCTTATTCACTTCCTTATCGATGAAAGACTGGATCTCTTGTACATGGCATCTCGGCTTTGTCACGTGAAGATCAGACATGTAATAGCTGATATGTTTTGATGGCTTGACATTACTTGTGGGTGTCACAAAATATGTTTTGCCTACTGCATATATCGCTGCATTAAAACCATTCGAACTGATATCGCAAGCTATTTTGATGCTTGGATTAGCTTTAGCATATCCAGTGAAAGTCTTGATAGTATATAAGTGGGCTACTTCAGGCGCATTCACAAAAGAGGGACTGATCACGAACGTCTGAAAGTTGCCATCTGGATCTGGGACTTCGATCTCTTGGGACTTTTCCTGAAGTTTAGATAAAAAGCGATTGATAGATATCTCATAACTCTGATAGTGATCTGGGCTCTTTTGAAAGTTTCCTGATTCATCAAGACTGATAGATTTATCATTAGATCTTAACCAATCTTGTTGTTCGACTTGAGCGTGAACGATCAATGGTAATAGAAAAAGAAAAGACAGGGATACTACCTTGAAGAGGTACATATTCATACGTATTGCAACTCCAAATTAAGTACTTTATCAGAACAGACTTAATTTATATACTTTAAGATATCCCCAGGCTGACAGTCCAGCGCTTCACAAAGAGCATTGAGCGTACTAAATCTAACTGCCTTCCCTTTTCCATTTTTAAGTATAGAGAGATTAGCTAGAGAGATACCCACCTTGGCTGATAGCTCATTGAGCGACATCTCGCGCTCGGCCATCATGACATTGAGTTTTACTTTGATGGCCATGTTAGATAGTTAGTTTTTGTTCGGCATGAATCTTAGCTCCATGTTTGAATATTTCAACTAGAACAAAAACTAGAGACATTAAAAAAAGTGTGACCAACGTTGTTGTGCTCAACACAATTCTGACTTCGTTCGCTAAAAATTGAATTACGAAATTCGTTATGATGTAGAGTAGAAGATTAATTACGAGCAGTGTAGGGATAATTTTAAGTTGTTTTAAAACTGGATCTTCAAATGGCCCATGTTTTCTTATGCTCACAATGACCTTTCGTACTTGATAGAAAAGATAGATTCCTGTAAAGAAGAGAACTCCCCACAATGAAAAAACTAGGTTGTTTTTCCACGGATCAGTATAACAGGGCACATTTAATTTTAGGTATTCTATTGAAAAGGACTCGTTGATTCCATAGCCGCTATAGGTATAAAATCCAATAACAAAAAACAAACCGATAAAGAGAGATATCAAAATAGCATTGACTAGCCAGACAGATGTGCGCAGTATTGAATTATACATGACTGATGTTTGACACGAATATAGATTAATATTTATTGAAAAACAATAAATATAGAATGATAATCAAATATCAATATTCTTCCAATGCCCTCTTTTGAAGACTACAATAGCCATCACTGCTAGAATACAAGAGGATACCGCTATCGCGATGAAGACACCGGTCGATGCCATGCCGAGATGATGCCCAAGGAAGTAGGCGAGGGGTATCTGGAGGAGCCAAAAACAGATGGCATTGAGCACAGTAGGGGTGTATGTATCGCCCGCACCATTAAAAGACTGGCCTATGACCATCTCATAAGCGTAGAAGACATACCCTGCGAAGATGATCCGTAAGCCAAGGACTCCATACTTGAGTACCTCTGGATCTTCAGTGAAGATGCCGATGATAGGGTTCGCCCAGATGATAGCTATGATAGATATCACAAGGAGTAATAGCATATTGTAATAGGCTGCTTTCCATACTGTTTGCTCTGCGCGCTCTGGTTTTCCAGCACCTAAATTTTGACCTACAAGGGTAGCGGATGCCATAGCTATACCCCATGCTGGTAGTATCGTAAAAGCTATAATCCTAAAGGCTATGGTATAGGCCGCTATCACCTTACTACCAAAGGCTGCGACTATCGTAATCATGACGATCCAAGAAGAAGAAGTAATCAGATGCTGACCTGCACTTCCTCCAGTGACAAACAAAAGTTTCTTGATAGTGGACCCTATGATCTTCACATTTTTCAGACCCAGTCGGATGACTCTGCTCCCAAAGAACAAATGATACAATTGAAATAAAACGCCGATACCTCGTCCTATACAGGTAGCTACTGCAGCACCTTTGAATCCCATCTCTGGAAAAGGCCCGAGACCAAATATGAGACAAGGATCCAGTACGATGTTGATGCCATTAGCAAGGATCAAAGTCCACATAGCTATCGTTGCATCACCCGCACCTCTGAAGATGGCGTTGATCGCATAGAGTAGCATCAGGACGATATTAAAAGTCAGCATGATGCGTGTATAGACTACACCCTCACGGATAAGTTGCTCAGAACCTCCCAAGATCCTCAACAAGTCTTCGGCATAGATATAACCAGAGACTCCGATCACCGCTGAGAATACAACTGCTATCACCAAAGATTGAAATGCCGCATCTGCAGCTCGTTCTTTATCTCCTTCACCTATCCTCCGCGATACCATGGCAGTAGCAGCCATGCTTATCCCGAGCGCCAGAGAAACAACAACAAAAAGTGCAGTCTCGGTAAGACCTATGGTCGCGAGGTACTCCTCATTATCTAAAAGAGATACATAAAAGGCATCAAATATGGCAAAGAGAGCTTCCATCGACATCTCAAGGACGATAGGTACGGAAAGCAGGAACAAGGCTCTTCCGATCGGACCTTCCGTATAATTGTGCTCTTCACCGCTCAGTGCAGTACGAAGATCTTTTAACCATTTTCTCATATACTATAGTGCCTCTTTGGCAGGCTACGAAGATAGTTACGACTTAACTACCTTCGACTCAGATGAATATAGCGATCAGCGGTCGGCACATATTGCCTCGGATGGAAGGCATAGGTAGGTACTCGAAAGAGATTATCATGCATCTGGTGACGTCGCATCCTGAAGATGAGTTTCATATACTTCTAGATCGTAACTATCAACCTGATTGGCTGAAGCAACTTGATGCGACTGTTCATATCGTTCATCCTCAAGCGAGACATCCGATCCTATGGTACTTGTGGTATGAGTGGGGCTTACCAACTATCCTGAATAAAATACAACCGGATGTCCTTTTCTGTCCTGAGGGATATCTGAGTAAGAAGACAAAAGTGCCTACGGTGATGACAGTGCATGATCTGGCATTCAAACACTTTTCAGAAGGAAGCTATCCTTCTCATATCAGATACCTTCAAAAGAATACTGGATCGTTCATCAAGCGTGCTGACCACTTGGTGTGTGTTTCATCTTTTACAGAGCAGGATTTGATGAGTCACTATCCTTATGCTGTTGGAAAAACATCTGTTATCGGTCATGGCGTGGATGAGTCATTTGTACCGATCTCTAGTGCAAGACAAGATAGGGTCAGAGAAGAGCTTACTGGCGGCACACCCTACCTCTTATATCTAGGATCTATGCATCCACGTAAGAATATTACCAGACTAATCGAAGCATTCGAAATGTATATGGAAGAGAGACATGCACCTAGATATCTTGTGCTAGCTGGTCGTCTTGCGTGGAGATCAGAAAGTATCAAAAAGAAAATCGAGAGTTCCTCTTATCGCGATTATATCATTTACGGAAGTGATGTGAATAAAGAGATACCTGAACTGATAGGCTCTGCAGAAGTGCTCTGTTATGTCTCTTTGTTCGAAGGATTTGGTCTTCCAGCGCTCGAAGCTATGGCTTGCGGCATACCTGTGATAACGAGTCGCGATAGTGCGATGAGCGAAGTGTGTGGCGATGCGGCTCTTTATGTGAATCCTGAAGACCCAGCGGAGATCAAGAACGGGATGGTCCAACAACAAACTGATCCCGAGTTGAGGCAAAAACTTGCCAAATTGGGAGTAGACAGAGCATCTTCTTTTCGATGGTCTGAGGCGGCAGAAAGGGTTTATGACGTCCTTAGCCAAGTCTGAATTTATTAATCAGCTCAGAACGCCCATTTAATTGTTGTATATATGTGTGTAAGGTCAGCCGAAGCTCTATTTTTAGTTGATTATTAGATCCTTTTCAATTTTGATGAAAGACTTACTTAACGAGTTTGATGAGTTAATATCCGCGAGGATAGAGGCTTCTTGGGAGCTAGATAAAGAGGAGCATTTAGAAGCTCTCTCATCTTCCCTTCAGAGTCTTACAGAGAAGTTGCAGCACATCGGTTCTAAGGCCGAAGAAAGTGCACAGCCTGGTTCATCAGAACTCGACCGATATAGTTCTGCTGTGATACACTATGATTGGATGAAGGACGCCAAGTCATTTATCGTACTCTGGCGAGATGTGATCTTTGAGTATCAGAAGTCTCTAGTACTATCTCATGCAGGCATGGTTAATTATGGAGACGTACATCAGCTGAAACTCAAAAGTAAGGATACTGTCAGAGAGGCAGCGACGTATCTAGGTGATGCGTATGCTAGGTTAACATCTGCTAACCCTGTGGCTAAAGACTATCTTGAGCGAGTTTCCTTACGATCTAATCCATGGCTGATATATCAAGAACAAATCAATAAGCTAGAATCCCAATCACATCGCATACTTGATCAATATGAAAAGCTGAAAAAGGTAGATGATCATCTATCTAAATTAAAATCCTCCCTTGGCGAGTTAGTTGATTCGTATAGAATAGAGATATCACGAATCCAACAATTAGGAGACCAGTCTGTCGCTGAGATCGAAACTCACCTACAGACAGCACCGTGGAAGCTAGTCAAGATACTTGACGATCTCGATCAACAAAGTATGGCCGCACATCTCTATAATGCATACACCTTTATGGTCGATCAGATCTGCTCAGAGATGGTAGAAGAAGTAGAAGTGCCCATCCAACTGATCAATGGACAACCAGAATATAAACTTATCAACTTCAGAGAAGCTACGAGGGCTTGGCTGGATAGCGAGATCCAACCGCACATCATAGAACTTCAAGAGTTGCTAGATACGGTCGGCAATAGCATGAAGATGACTTTGGTCAATGTACGAAACCGACTCTCCTTGATTGCTAATGAACAACAAGAGACGGTCAGTGTCACACCAGATGAGCTGATCAGACCGATCAAGTCTGCTAAGGAGATCATCGATGGACGTCTTACTCGACTCGAAGGGTATGAAAAAAACCTCAAGGAAGAACTACATCAGAATCTTCG
>CAZXIE010000055.1:0-3384 GCA_964640065.1 uncultured Saprospiraceae bacterium | reverse complement strand
AAGGATAACCATCAGTATAGTAACATCTTCTCGGCAAGAGGATTTATAGGAGAGTCTTTCTGGGTCGGCCGCAAGTCACAACTCAGTCATATCTCACAACTTATTCAGGATTGGCGAAATGGTTTTCGTGGTTCTGCCATCATAACGGGAAAGAGATTTACAGGTAGGACAGCTTTTGGAGAGATAGTGGCTAGTCGATTTTTTCCCCATAAGACGGTACGACTACGTCCCGATATGACTGTCAAAATCAATGGAAGGACTTTTGAAGCCAAGGATGATCTCAGTGAGGCACTAGAGTTTATCAAGAAGAATACGATCAACAATCCTCACCTCGTGTGGATCGATGATCTAGAGTTGTGGCAGAGTGCGCAAGTGACAACGAGTGAAAATATCCAAGCGTTACTAAGAGCGATTGATGAGCTATCTGGACAACTTTTTTTCATCGTGTCTATGACCAATTGGTTCAAGGCGCATTATGCTCAGATGACTGGCCTTGATCGAGTCTTCCAGGCCATCATCAACCTAGACTTCATGACCGAAGCGGAGGTGAAGCAAGCCATCTCCATACGCCATGGAGCCACACACAAACTGCTCGTAGATGACGAAGGGGAAGAAGTAAGTCAGCAACGATTTGGTAAGATGGTGCAGGCCGTATATCGTAATGCATCTTATAACATCGGGCATTCTCTGAATCTATGGTCTTATACCATCAAAAGAGTCAATGACCAAAGAGTCCTCCACCAACCGACTCCGGCTTACCAGCTACCAGACTTTATCAATGATGATAATGCCATACTTCTGAGATCACTTCTTATGATCAAGCGTGCTAACGAATATCGTCTGAGGAAGATTCTAGGAGCATCATTCACACAGAAGTATCGACCCATCGTACAGAGGCTCTTGCGCTTGGGTGTATTAGAAAGACATATAGATGGGATGCTAGAAATCAATGAGAGCATAGTCAATGATATCGCTGCCTTACTTGATCATGCAGACTACATAAAGTCCGAGAAATCATGAATCTAGATCAAATCTTCGAGCTCCATTATACTTGGACTGATCTTTTCTTATTGATCATCGTACTTGGGTTATTATACCTGCTCCTACTGTTTTTACGGAGGATTATCCCTAGCCTCTCTTTCTTAGGAAGGTTAAGGTCATCCTTTCGGAAATTTTTGGATAAGGTCATCAGTCTCTATGAGCCGCTGGTTGTCTTAGTCGTCGTGGGAGTCTTCATCATGATCAAACCAGGATTTCATGGATTAATGATAGGAGCACTTGGGCTCTTTACATTAGACCACGTCCGTAACTACTTTCAAGGTAGACTTTATCTAACCAATAATACTTTACAAGTTGGAAGGCGCATCAAGGTTGATGGAAGCGAAGGTGTTATCGTCAAGTTGGGAAGATTTGGTGTGGATGTAAGGACTGATGAAGGCCTGTTGTTTTTGCCTTATCAGACTTTGATAAAGCAAGGGTACGTCATGTCATCTGGCGAAAAAATCGGTGGATATTATCACCTTACGATCACTCAGATGGAGTCCGAAGAGGCTACCCCATCTTTATCAGAAGTCTCAAATATTATCATCTCAAGTCCTTTTGTCGATGGAGACCATAAACCAAAAATCACTCGTTCTCTTTCTGACCCTGAAGAGATAAACATAAAACTCTTAGTGAAAGAGGAAAGTCATCTTCACGATCTCATATCTTTACTATCAGAGCACGGATATAAGTCCGTCATAACAAAATCGTAAAAGCAACATGCAGTTTTTAAGTGCCAACTTCACTCTCCTTGCTGCGAGCAACAACATCTTCAGTTCTTATAACCTGATCATCGCTTCTTGTTTGATCCTGATACTTTCCTTCTTTTTTGGAGAGATATCAAAGCGGACTAATATCCCATCCGTATTGATGCTGATCATACTGGGTATCCTGCTGAAGCTAGGACTAGACAGTATGAGTGGAGATGAGTTTAATTTCTTACCCTATCTCGAAGTCTTGGGTATAGTCGGTCTGATTATGATCGTACTCGAGGCTGCTCTGGAGTTAGAATTACTCAGGGAAAAACTGGTGCCCATCGCCAAGGCTTTTACCATAGCACTCATAGGTCTTGTTCTTTCGGCCTGGGCTGCTGCATTTTTATTGGATTACTTCATCCCTAATATGGGCATGCAGAAAGCCTGGATCTATGCGACGCCGATATCGATATTATCGAGTGCCATCATCATCCCATCGGTGACCTCCTTAAGACACGATAAAAAAGAGTTTCATATCTACGAGAGTACATTCTCAGATATACTAGGCATCATGATGTTCTACTTCCTAGTAGCTCCTTTCGAAAATGATGGCAATGCCACAAGCCCTTTAGAGTTTGGCGGCACACTAGTTCTAACGATTGTCTTATCGTTGATAGCTAGTTATGCTATAGTGATCATCTTCCAACGAATAGAGACGAATGTGAAGTTGTTCCTATTGATAGCAGTTCTCCTACTATTATATGGGATAGGTAAAAAGATGCATCTATCATCCCTGATTATCATATTGATTTTCGGACTTGTGATCGCTAATATGAAGTTGTTCTTTAAAGGACCACTTACACACTTTCTCGATAAAGAGAAAGCCCACGATATATATCATGGTCTCCACGTCATAACAATGGAGACGGCCTTCGTAGTAAGGACCTTCTTCTTTGTAGTCTTCGGTCTAACGATCTCTCTTGCTTCCTTGGCCAATGCCAAAGTAGCTATGATCAGTATTCTAATCATAGCATCTATATACATCATCAGATTTGTACTCTTAAGGTTGATGATAGGTAAGGATATACTTCCGCAGCTATTTATAGCACCGAGAGGGTTGATCACGGTTTTGCTGTTTTATGCGATACCCACTACGGCACAGGTAGAAGGATTTGAGTCTGGTGTACTTCTGTGGGTGATCATCGGTACAAGTGTGATTATGACCTTTGCGATGATAGCTGATAAGCGACGTACTTCTAGTGCTGTACGGGAAGCCAAGAGTGATCCGGTAGGCTATGTGAAGTGGGAAGCACCGAAGGTAGAAGAGGGGAAGGCAGAAGGAGAAGCTCCAGCTGCGCATTAATGGCAGTGACCATTGCATGCATGGTAAAGAATAGGCTATATTTGCCCTCCTTTTAACCGCAAAAAAGGAGTTGTATATTTTAAGGTCGGGTGGCCGAGCGGTTAGGCAGAGGTCTGCAAAACCTTGTACGGCAGTTCGAATCTGCTCCCGACCTCAATGATTTGCAAGCCCTCAGCACAAAGTGCTGAGGGCTTTTTTTATGGATTCATCGCTGAGCATGCTCAGAAGATGAATCCATAAAAAGCTCTATTCAGGATGAATAGAGGGCTTGCTAATCATTGAAGC
>CAZXIE010000054.1:0-21426 GCA_964640065.1 uncultured Saprospiraceae bacterium | reverse complement strand
CTAATCATGAAAAGAATATTATTTTTTATTCTATTCAATTTATTCTTTCAAGTCCTTTCTAGTCAAGAAATTACGGTTTTTAGGTCTCTTCCAGATACCACTTTTATCTGCGAATCTGAAGAACAGCATGGTTCCACTATTGATATGTGGATAAGTTCATATTTGCTCGACACAAATAACATTACTACCACTTGTTCTACTAAAGATATAATCCCGATAACTTTTTTTTCAGGAAGCCTTGGAGAAGAGCAGTGCGGTGTATTTCCATTAACACTAATAGCAACTGATTTTTGTAATAATCAAATAAGCATTGATTTTACTGTTACGCTATTAGATTCAGTAGCTCCATTTTTATCGGGGATCATCCCTCTCGTAACCAATGCTGAATGTTCAAGTCAAGAGGCTGACGTGAACAATTGGTTGAACAATGTTCACTCTTTCGCTTTTGAAGATAACTGTTTGAGCTCAAGTCAAATCAGTATTACTGATGATTGTAACAATTGTTCAATTTCATGTGATTCAACAGTTAGCGTACAATTCACTGTAAGCGATAATTGCTTGAACACCTCAGTTTTCACCTTTACTTTAAACGTGAATAATGATCCCGACGGGGATGGATTAGAGGGTATCGATGATAATTGTCCTAATGAATATAACCCAGGTCAAGAAGATATAGATAATGACGGATTAGGCAATGCATGTGATGAACTTAATGAACTTCCTCCTTTCGTAACGATCAGTGAAAACATCTATCTAGAACAGAATTATACTGGCATCATTCTCAAAGCTCAAAATGGTAGTTGTTGGATTATCACAGCCAATAATGATGGAACTTTAGCGACGCTATCTGTGGAGTGTCCATAGTATCTGAGTCACACTAATAACCGTACATTAGCAGCTCAGACCAACCTAGGAATTTGAGCAAGTCCAAGAGCAAAAGGGTGACCCCTTTGATGAAGCAGTACTTCGAGCTGAAAGCCAAGCACAAGGATGCTTTGTTGCTCTTCAGAGTCGGAGACTTTTATGAGACTTTTGGTGAAGATGCTATCAAGGCATCCGCTGTCTTAGGTATTACGCTCACATCACGTAACAATGGAGGTTCTGATATAGAGCTCGCTGGATTCCCCCATCACTCCATAGATGTATACTTACCTAAGCTAGTACGTGGTGGATATCGCGTAGCCATCTGCGAGCAATTAGAAAAACCAAGTAAGGAAAAGAAGATCGTCAAGCGTGGAGTAACTGACGTTGTCACTCCAGGTATAGGCACTCATGATAATCTACTTGAAACCAAAGAGAATAATTATCTCTGCTCGCTCTACATCGATAGTGATAGTAGATCAGCATCTGCATTTCTAGATCTATCAACAGGAGACTTCAGCATGTATGAAGGGAGTCTGATAGAAGTCATCAAGCTAGTCAATACCTATCACCCCAAAGAAATCATCTACTCCAAAAAAGATAAGGCAAGAATAGAAAAGGAACTAGGCGATGCCTTTTATCTGTATGGTCTAGATGAGTGGATTTGGCAAGAGGATTACTGCCGCGACAAACTACTAGACACCCTCAAGGTCACCAACCTTAAGGGCTATGGTATCGAAAAATACAAGCTCGGACAGATCGCTGCAGGTTCCATCCTCCACTATCTCGATCAAAATCAGCAAAGCAATCTCAACCATATCACGAAGATCAGTCGGATCAAGCTGGACCAATATGTCTGGTTAGATCAGTTCACGATCCGCAATCTTGAGCTCATCTACTCTAACCATCCGACTGGTATACCTCTTGCTCAGATCTTAGATCATACTGTTACAGCCATGGGTGCGCGGATGCTTCGAAAGTGGATCATGCTGCCACTCACGGATCGATCCATGATCGAAAAGCGCCATGAGGTAGTCGACTTCTTGCTATCCGAACTTCCACTGACAGAAATAATCGATGGTCATCTCAAAGGCATCAGTGATCTTGAGAGAATCATGGGTAAAGTCGCCTTAAGACGTGCTAATCCTAGAGAAGTATACCAGCTGATGATATCACTGGAGAAGCTCCCTGATTTAAAAGAAGCTCTTTCAAGCAGTGAATCACAAGGTGTAATCAAACTTCGAGATCAGCTTAACCCATTACAAGAGTTATGTGAGACGATCAAAGGAGCTCTCAAAGAAGAACCTCCAGTCCAAACTAACAAAGGAGGTTATATCGGTGAAGGACACGATGAAGAACTCGATAGACTCCGTAACCTCATATCTAATAGCAAAGGAGTGCTGAGTTCTCTTGTTGAAAAAGAAGCGCTTCAGACTGGGATCGCCAATCTAAAAGTTGGATTCAACAATGTCTTCGGTTATTACTTCGAGGTTACAAATAAGTACAAAGACCAAGGTCTCGTGCCAGAGCATTGGACCAGAAAGCAGACACTAACAAGTGCAGAGCGATACATATCCGAAGAGCTTAAGAAACTGGAGTCGGAGATATTAGGGGCAGAAGAAAAGATCATCCATCTTGAATCTCAATTGTATGATCAGTTGCTCAATCATGTAAGTGAGTTCATCATACCGGTCCAGCAGAATGCTGAGACGATCGCAGAACTCGACTGCCTGACATCCTTCTCAAAATTATCACGACGTCGACACTACTGTAGACCCGACATCACTGATGGTTATGAAATCAATATATCAGAAGCGCGTCATCCTGTGATAGAAGCCCACCTTCCTCCGGGAGAATCATATATCCCTAATGATCTCAGCGTCAACAATGAAGAAACTCAGATCATGCTCATCACTGGACCTAATATGTCTGGTAAGTCTGCTATACTTAGACAGACCGCACTGATCTGTCTTATGGCGCAGATCGGATGCTATGTGCCTGCCACTGCTGCTCAGATAGGCATCGTGGATAGAATATTTACGAGAGTGGGAGCATCTGATAACATATCCAGCGGGGAGTCTACTTTCATGGTAGAGATGATAGAAACTTCGACCATCATGAATAATCTATCAGCCCGAAGTCTGATTCTACTTGATGAGATCGGAAGAGGTACCAGCACTTATGACGGCATATCGATAGCATGGTCGATCGTCGAATATCTCCATCAATCAGAGGTCAAACCTAAGACCCTATTCGCCACTCATTATCATGAGCTAAGCCAGCTTTCAGATAAATACGATAGGATCAAAAACTACAATGTCGCTACTAAGGAAATCGGAGAAAAGATCATCTTCCTTCGTAAACTGGTAGAAGGCAGTACGAATCAAAGCTTTGGTATCCAAGTAGCACAGATGTCAGGACTACCAAAAGAGATCGTATCGAGAGCTCATCAGATCCTGAAGTCTCTACAAGAAAAGTCCGTCGTACAACAGAAAGAAAAAGAAGAGACGCTCGGCAAGCTAGATAACTTCTCTAATGAAGGACAGTTGATTATGTTTGGCCCGGATCCTGTAACCCAAGATGTGATCAAAGAGCTCAATCGTCTAGACATCAATACGATGACACCAGTAGAATGTATGATGAAGCTTACCGCACTCATCAAGAAGATACAATCGACTCATAGCAACTAAAAAAAATAAGGCATTGTACGATGTACAATGCCTTATCCTAAACACTTTCTAACTAATTCTTATCAGTAGCCGGATGTCTTGTATCCACGATACTTAGATCCTGGTCTTGAACTTCCATATGTATCCTGTCCAGCATCAGGACCTTCCGGTCTACCCATATTTATATCTGTTGGTTCACTTACTCTGAACTCTACTCTTCTGTTAATGAACTGCATCTGCTCTTCCAGATCCGTCGTATAGTGATTACTCTTTAAGTTACCGATCAGAGGACTTTCTTCTCCTCCAAACATCAGCTTAAATCTGCTTCTATCTATGCCGTAGGCCGAAACCATGTAGTCTACGGCTTCCTTAGCTCTCTTATAACTCAAGACTCTGTTATAACTATTGCTATTTCTTACATCTGTATGTCCGTGTGCGGTTACATTGACCTCAGGGCACTTCTTCATTACACTTGCTATCTGATGCATCGCCACGAAAGATTCTGGTCTCAGTGCATACTTGTCGAGATCAAAATTGATCATCGGTAAGAACCAGTTTCCGCAGCCCGTACGGATCAGGTTACCATAACCTCCAGAATTATAAACTGTCCCAACTCCACCAGAGGAACCACCACTTATAGTACCTGTACCACCACCTGTAGAAGAGCCTCCTGTTGTAGTACTTCCATCGCCAGTTGTTGAACCTGAAGTCGTACTTGAGCCATCGCCAGATGTGCTGCCTGCAGCGTTTGATCCAGTATTCGTTCTTGTTGAGCTGATCACTCTTCCATCTGGGCCTACGACCACAGAGCCCGGCGGCACATATGCATACCCTTGATTAGCACATGCATCACAGTTCTCTTTGATTATAGTGATGACATCTTCTTCAGTAAGTAAATTCAGATCATCTACTTGAGCTATACCTTCTTCGTCCACAGGAAATCCTGGAGGACTAAAAGGTTCTTTGTCTTTGCAGTCTACGACACCATCTCCATCACTGTCCATCGTCACACCTTTCGTATCAACTAAGCATCCTTCAGGCGTATCTAATTCTTGATCAACGATATCGTGTACTCCATCGTTATCTTCATCTTCCCACTCAAACTGTGGTCGAGACTTAATCTCAGCGATTTCGCTGAAGACATTGTCCATCGGATTCACCCAGTAGAGCGGCTCTATCTTCTTATTGAAGTTACCGAGGTTGAGTCCCACTCTAAGATTTGTATAGTGTGCAACATCAACGTGATTAGATTGATCAACCGCTGAGCGAAACTTGATACCATCTAGATAATCATTATCAGATGCGATGACTTGATGCTCCAGACCGATATTCAATCTTTTTGATAGTTTTCTTGACACGCCGAGAGAGCCTGTAAATATGCCGTGGATATTAAAGTCATCACCGATTCTGAAGATCCCTACTTTCTGAAAGCCCTCAGTCTCGTAGGTTCCGTCATATATAGTGCCTAGTGCCTCAGAGATATCTGCACGACCTGCATTCGTATTGAATATCTGCCTCGTAAATCCAGTTTGGTCTCTAAGATTAGCATAAGCAGCGTCGTTGGCATCACGCAGATCTAATCTGGTATCATGATGATCTACTCCTATACCTACACCTATATATGTGTTCCATTTGTTACGCTCTTTGTGAAAGAGCACGTTACCTATATTGAATATGAGTTGTACTGCACCATAGTAGTAGGTCGTCTCATATGAGGGAAACCAATCGATAGCATTAGGATCTGTTCCATCGTATATATCCCAGCCGTTGAATGTATTATTCGATTCTACGAGTCCGCCACCGTTGTTTCTATGCCTCCATGGCTGGCTTTCAAGTCCTCTTGTTTTTCCATAAAACCCATCAAATCTGATCGATGTAAAATATGTTAGGGCTTTTCGTAGATGAACTCCAGCTCCTATACCAGCTATCGCATTATGATCTACATCTCCATCTATGAAGAAGTTTCCTCCATGTAGGCCGACTTCCCACATATGTTTGGGTTGTGCAGGATACTTGTATTGTCCAAGTCTCCATTGTCTATTCTGCTCGGGGTCTTTAGTCATCTCGTCAGTAACGACGGGAGCTAACCATGGACTTGATATCTGCGTCGAATCGAGCTGCGCTTGTAGTGTATTTACACTATATAGCACCGCTAGCGCGAGAATTACATTTTTAAAATTCATTAGTCAGTATTTATACTGCACCACTTTACACACAAAGTCGCACATAGCTCTCCATCTATATGATGACGCTACCGTGAGGTGCTAAAGTGATCACAAGTGCTTGATTATCAATTAGGTTCTATAGATAGCTCAAGCTAAAAATGTAATCTCGGGAAGGTCGGATTAAGAATAATCCTTATATATACAGCGCTAATTTACAATACTATTACGTATTATGAAAATAAATTATCTATTAACGTAATACGTTTAACAGTTATATTTGCAGCATGCATAGATTGATCAAAAGAACAGACACCTCAAGCATACAAGCGAAGGGTGTAGATCTTACCTCAAAACCACTTTCTTTTATCGGCTCTCCACATGGTTCGCAGCATATCAGAGCTGAGATGGAAGCATTTTCACTGAAAAGGTTGTTACCTTATATAGATGATATCGGAGATCTCGCGACTAAGGACATCGACATAATCAGTCAATCTCTCATCGAATATGCAGAAGCCCATCATCCGCTTTTGATGTTTATGCCACTAGGCAGTATATCGCAGCTCCCTTCTGATTTTTGGTCTTCATTTCATCGTCCTGTTCATGTAAGCAGCCGAGTTCTTACAGATCATCCCGAAGTAGCCCATCTCGGTATACAGCGTCATTATCAAGATGAATCTTGGGCATATGACTCTCACAAGCACTTGAGAATCAGCACAATGAGACAAGACCCTGAGCATGCTGAAGTCATCCTTCGTACAGCTGATTGTGTTGTCATGAAACTTGATGTACTCAGGCTCTCAGACAATCTAGGAAGCACAACCTCTGGTAGTGCAGGCCTTACAATCGAAGAAATGTGTATGGTGGCCAAATACGCTGGTGCTTCGACCAAGCTCAAAATTATTTTGATAGAGGGCTATGACCAGAACACAGATACACATGGCATACTTGCTAAAAATGCTGCCTTGTTGGCTTACTATGCACTTGACGGATATGAGATTAGAACAAGAGAGCTCTCTCAGAAAGAACAGCTTCAGCGATATAGCGTCATGCCAGAGCATATTAGCCAAGAGCTAGTCTTCGTGGAAGATCAAAGAAGCAACAGATGGTGGATAGAGCTCTACTCTGGTGCAGCAGAAGAGGTCGTAAATATGCCTTGTACGCGAAGAGATTATGAGGATGCTTGTCAGAATATCATATCTGATAGACTCACAACTCTCATGACTTCAACCTAGTATCAAAGCTGATCTAACACCTTTTCGAGCTTGATCCCTCTACTCCCTTTGATGAGGACTAAGGCGTCTTGGATTTTAGAAAGGTCGCCTGATGCGATGAGGTCTTCGACTTTCTGATAGGAGCGATATCTATCCCCTACCACTTTCGTAAATATAGGCCCCACTACAATGAGCTCCTTGACGCTGAGTTGTTCTACTTGTTCTATGATAGCTTCATGGTGCTTGGCCGATGTAATTCCAAGCTCTAGCATGTCTCCAAGGATAAGCACGAGGTCTTCTTCTGATCCACTTGCAGCTTCGATGCTTGCGGACATGGAGGAAGGGTTGGCATTATAGGCATCTATGAGAAGACGATTGCGATCTGTAGTCTTGATCTGTGATCGCATATTAGATGGTATGTAGGACGCTACTCCTTTGCTTATTTTTTCTCCAGACACACCAAAGTGTTGCCCTATCACAGCAGCTGTTAGGATGTTCTGCATGTTATGTTGTCCAGAAAGTGCTGTGCTCACCAAGATCTTTTGATCACTGAGAGTCAGAGATATCTCGGACTTGCCGATTGTACTATTTACGGAAGTGATATGATGTGAAGTGTTAGAGCCATAGGAAATAACAAAATCAGGGTCAGCAGGAAGCTGTGATAAATGCTGGTCATCAGTATACGTGAAAAAGACACCTTGTTTTTTGCTGATCACATGCCGATAAAGAGCTCCCTTTTCTTGAAGCACACCATCACGGTCGATCAGCTTTTCTAAGTGTGCATCACCGATATTAGTAATGACACCATGAGTTGGATCTCCCAGTAGACACAGCTGCTGAATGTCTCCAGGTTGATTGGTACCCATCTCCAAGATCAGGACGTCCGCGGTGCTCGGCGTATCCAAAAGAGTAAGCGGTAAACCGATGTGATTATTATAATTACCAGCAGTCGCTGCAACCTGAAACTGTTGAGATAGCACAGCTACTAATAACTCCTTAGTCGTCGTTTTTCCATTAGATCCAGTAACTCCTATGACAGGGATCGTCAGCTGCACACGGTGATAAAGGGCCAACTCTTGTAACGCTATCAAAGAGTCGTCTACATATATGAGTCGGTTGTCCTGACCTCTGAGATCAGGATCATCTATGATAGCGTAATTAGCGCCTTGCTCAAGTGCTTGAAGGGCATAGGTATTACCATCTTGGTGTTCTCCTTTGAGGGCTATGAAGATCTCATCTCCTTCTATCTTACGGGAGTCTATGAGCACCTTTCGCCCTTGATAAATCCTATCGTATATATCTCTTATCGACCACTCCATAGTCTCAAAATAAAAAAAGTCCCTGCGATAACATCACAGGGACTTAGTCTAGTTTATTTCTTAGAAAGGCTTACTTGTACCTTTTTCTACTACTCTTTTTACTTGCTTTGAATGAGTTACCTCCAGTGTCTTCGTTACCTGTAGGACCTCCGACTCTTGTCATAGCACATCTAAAGCCGATAGTCCTATCTGCTTTATGCTCATCGACGAATCTTCTAGTTGCTGGTGATAACCAGTACAGTCTATCTGCCCATGATCCACCTTTGATCACTCTTGAGCTATCACTGATAAGCGTATACTTACCATACTCATACTTTACAAACTCATCATCGCCATCCTTATAGTTTCTAGCATCGCCAGTTCTATAGTTGGTTCTTTCTGCGAGTTCTTCATCCGTTACATCTCTATATATCAACCTACCGAGAGAATCCTTCTCTAGGTATTCGCCATACTCATCCTTTGCAGCTTCCTTATAGACATTTCCTCTAAATGGATTCAAGTCATGCTGCTCAGAATCTCTAAGCGTTGTACTTGTTAGTGGTCTATAAACATCTTGTACCCACTCTGATACATTTCCTGCCATATTATAAAGACCGAAGTCATTAGGTAAGAAAGCATTTACTGGGGCTGTTGTTGTTGCTCTATCATTTAGATTACCAGCAGTACCTGCATAATCCCCACGTCCTCTTTTAAAGTTAGCGACCATACGACCTTGCTCATTTCTACTTTCTCTATATCTAGGAGAAGTTCCATTCCATGGATAGAATCTACGTTGAGAGATCAATGCATCTTTGCTATTCTCATGATTACCTATCAATCCGAGTGCAGCGTATTCCCATTCTGCTTCAGTTGGAAGCCTAAATGAAGGAAGTAGGATACCATCTTCGAACTTGACAGCTCTCTCACCACCAGTCTGGAGGTCTGGTAGATTCTTACGCACGTTAGGTTCATACTGACCTGCGAGGTAAGCCTCTGTATCAAACACGTTGCTATCCTTTTGATCTGGTGTTGGATTAAGGATACCTCTATTGATGAGGATAGCCTCGTTCACAACATTGGTTCTCCACTTACAGTAGTCCTGAACTTGCATCCATGATACTCCTACAACTGGATAATCATCATATGCTGGGTGCCTGTAGTAAGTTTCTACAAGCGGATCGTTATATGACAATTCATCATGCCATACCTTCTCATCCGGTGCAGCATCTTGAGCCACCTGCGGATATGATTCATATATTCTATCGAGGTAGTAGACGTACTCCTTCCAAGCTATGTTAGAGACTTCAGTCTCATCCATATAGAAAGAAGAGACCGTTACTCTCCTACTGATGTTATTCCATTGATAGGTCACGTCTTCTCCGGCTTGACCCATGGAGAATGTACCACCTGGTATCAACACCATATTGGGTGCGGTGATCTGACCTTCGTAATCGAGCTTCTCAAAACCACCCCATTCAGGGTCGTTATATTTCCATCCAGTGGTGGAGGACTCGCCGCCGCCTTTATTCTTATTGAAAAGACTACAAGATGTGATAGAGAAAGCTACACATATGAGTAATAAAAACTTAAAGTTCATTTGGGTATTGAATTATCTAAATATGCTAAAGCAATCTTCATGCCGTGATGGAGGCTGTTGCCAACCTCCTACAGTAATAACGACACCGATTTCGTGGCTTCCCCCTGTTCTGGTGACAAATGCGTCACTTAAAGTGAGATCAAAACTATAGCTAAGCTTCACCCAGTCCGTCCTAGCACCCACCGATATAATGGCGGCATCTATGTTGGATTCTGTGTGTCGGAGCCATATTCCACCGAAAACTCTGTCATGGTTATAAAGCGCACCTGCATTCAGCTGGCTCAAACCTGATTGGCGGGTATACAAGATACTCGGTGAAATAAACGTCCCATATCCGTCCTTATTGTAACCGTCAAGATCTATCTGAGCACCACCATGTATGGTAAATCGGGAGGGTAATCCATTATACAGACCACTATCATCAGTTCTAAATCTTTGATCAGGACTATTTATATGCTTTAAGGAAATCCCGACATAGTACTTATCACTATACAGTAGTGCTCCCATGCCGAGGTCGAGATTGATCCGACTGAGTTGGTCAGGGCGTATTTCAGTATTGGGGATTAATGGTGCTCCTGGGGTTCCTTCAAAACCCTGTGGTGATAACTGCTCAAAAAATATCAGTCTATCCCAATCTAACTGTGTCGATATAATACCAGCTTCTAGTCCAAATCTCGCTCTAAACTTTTTGTTTAGTTGAACTTGATATGCATATACTCCAGAAAGTCTTTGGAGCTTTAATATGCCATTGCCCGCATCATCTGAGGTAGCTTGAACTCCAAATCCACTATTAAGGCTTTCGAAATACTGATCATACGAAGCCGCATATGTCTCGTAAACTTGTGGCCACGCCGGCCACTGGTTACGATAATTAATGTGTACTTGTGCTTGATTAGAAAGTCCTACTAGACCCGGATTGAGTTGTATAGGTGCATTATAAAACTGACTAAACACGACGTCTTGACTATACAAAAAGCTTGTACTGCTGACTAGAAGCCAGAAGAAAGAGATCCTATATATCAAGCTATTCTTCAAAGAGGTCGTTTGTAATTTGCTGACAGTTCCTACTTATAATACCTAAAAACCTGATTTCGTTTTAAACAAGTGGTAGTTTTAAGACGTATATATGGTCACAAGGTCATGCAGCATACATCATCAATATATGGTTTAACTCTTTTATTCCTAGCGTTATTTGGCGTTAGCATAAATATATATGGTCAGGTATCCGACCAACTGTTCAGTGGTGAGTGGTACAAGATCGAGGTTCCGAATCAAGGAGTTCATAGCATATCTAAGGATTGGTTAGAAGATCAATTGGGTATCAACCTTCCCTCTATCAGTAACTCAAGTATCCAGATGTACGGAGTGCCTGGAGGTATACTTGATGCATCGAGTAACTATGATGATACAGAGCGCCTTCTTCCTATATCAACATTAGTAGATGATGGGGGTGATGGCAGTTTTGATAACCCAGCGGATCGTATCCTGTTTTATGCGTCTGGAGTAGACGATGTCTCTTATGATAATGAGACTCAAAGAGATCAACTAACTAAGAATATCTACACCAGCACTAACTATGTCTATCTAAGGATCGGAGATAATACCATTCTCAATAGGATAGCCACCGAAGAAATGGCGTCGCAACCTGAAGTCCTAGTACGTCAGTATCAGATGAGTAGTTTCTTGCACGAAGATCAAGTAAACCTTCTCGATGATTTTATAAGTACCCAAGGATCTGGACAAAACTGGTATGGGCAAGAGCTCAGTAACACTGGTTCATTTTCTTTTAGTGCTAAAGGTCTTGTTCCCGTGAGTGGCCTTACTGAAGCAACTGTCGTAGCTCGATTAGCAGGTCGAAGTAGCGAACGAGAAGAAATTACACTAAGGATCGGCTCAGAAGAAGAAAACAGGACTTTCACTGCCGTAAATACTTCCAACATAGAAGCGCTCTATGCAAGAGATGTAACTATGGAAAAAGAGGTGGTCGGCATAAGCAGCGATGATGAGATCTTTGTTGATTTTCAGAAAAGGGATCGAGATGCCAGACTATGGTTGGATGAGCTCTCCGTGCATGGCACGGCACCTATCGAATACACATCAGGGGCACTTGAGTTTAATAACATCCTCGCCTTAGCTACTTCTGATGAAGCTGGACTGAGCATATCGAGTCAGACAGATCTGACCATATGGAATATAACCGATAAACGAAATATCTCAGCAGTCACTCCACTCACGGCAAATGACCAATTGGTCATATCAACCAACTCCGATGAAGTTGAGCGATTTGTTGCTTTCAGTGATGACGATATAAGCAATCCCGAAAACGCCTCGCTCGTAGAATTCAGAAATGTAATAGAAGAAGGAAAGGTTGACTTGCTGATCATCACTCCTCCCTTATTAACTGCAGTGGCAACCCGACTTCAAGATCATAGATCTTCTCTCAGCGGACTTTCTTCTCTTGTGATATCCCCAGAAGAGATCTATGATGTCTATAGCGCAGGACGACAAGATCCATCTGCTATCAGGAACTATATCCGTGATCTCTACCGAACTCATGCCTCATTTAGATATGTACTTCTGCTAGGGGATGGATCGTATGACTACAGACACCTTAATCAGAACTACCGAGATGAAAACTTGGTACCTACATACGAGACGGTTAATTCTTTGGATCCGCTTTTGGCGTTTCCATCAGATGATTTTTATGCATTGCTCGATGATGACGAAGGAGCCTCGCTTCGAGGCGATCTTGATATCGCTGTAGGTCGGATACCTGTTAATACGTTATCAGAAGGCCAAGAGATCATCAGCAAGATTATCAACTATGATCTATCAAGGTCTACATCCACAGATGGATTATGGAAGACTAGAGTCGTTTTCTTAGCAGATGATGAGGATAACAATATACATATCAATGACGCTGATCAGATAGCCGAAGAGATGGCTGAGACATTTCCAGTGGCTAATCAAGAGAAGATATATTTTGATGCCTTTCGCCAGGAGTCTACACCGGGCGGCAACAGATATCCAGAAGCATCAGCCAGATTAACTAACCTAGTGGAAGGTGGAGCTCTCGTGGTGAACTACCTCGGCCACGGAGGACCCAATGGCTGGGGGCAAGAGAGAGTCCTAAAGCTAGATGATATCAATGGATGGAACAATTTTGACAGACTTCCTTTAGTGATTACGGCGACTTGCTCTTTTACTGGCTTCGACGATCCTTCGAGGACTACTGCTGGAGAAGCTACGATGCTTAATCCGTTGGGAGGTGCTGTTGCTTTATTTACGACAGTGAGATCAGTCTTTGCATCTCAAAACTTCAGACTTACTCGACAAGTCTTTAATCACATGTGGACCAAAGAGGGAGGGGCTTTCCTTTCGATAGGAGAGATCATGCGCAGAGCAAAAAATGACAATCCTAATGACGCCACGAATGGTCGAAAATTCTTTCTCATAGGAGATCCGACTCTTCAACTTGCGATCCCAAACCTAGACATCAGAACAGATCGGATCAATGGCTTAACACTGACTGAAGATGATGATCCGATAAGAGTTAGTGCCTTAGATCAAGTTTCCATCGAAGCTAGTATCATCGATAATATCGGCAATGTCATGTCCACTTATAATGGCCTTGCGGATATCATCATCTACGACAAACCACAATCTCTTCAGACTCTCGGCAACGACGAAAGAAGCTTCGTAAAGACCTATAGAAGTCAGCAGAATATCATCTATCAAGGGAGAGCCGAAGTAATCAATGGTAAGATTGAGACTACGGTCACTATACCTGTAGACATAGACTATAATATCGGAGCTGCTAAGATCTCTTATTACACGACCGGCGAAAATCTCCCTGAAGCGATCGGGTTTACAGAAGCGTTGCTAGTTGGAGGAGCATCGACAAACCCTATACAAGACGATCTCCCACCTACCATAGAGGTCTTCCTCAATAATCGATCTTGGACGGAAGATCAAGAAGTACCAACGATCAATACCGCCATCATAGACCTATCAGACGACTTCGGCATCAACCTGAGCACCTCAGCAATCGGTCATGAGGTGACAGCTGTCATTGACGGAGATGCAAGAACAACTCAGATATTAACCAGTCTTTACCAAGCAAGTGCTCTGGATCCCACCTCGGGCAGCATCTTTGTTGATCTGGAAGAGTTGGAGCCAGGGCCACATACTTTAGAGATAACGGCCTTTGATATTGCTAATAATGTAGCGAGCGAGGTGATCTCTTTTGTCGTTAGTGAAGACTTCGAACGGTCGATCACCAACATAGACATATCTCCTAATCCACTTATCGATCAAGGCAACTTCCTAATAGAAACAGACCTTCCAGACGAATTAGTAAGTGTGGAGATAGAGACTTTCGATGAGCTGGGAAGAAGAATCAACCAGACTACTAAAACAATCATGAATTCTAATGGCCAGATAACGGGACAGCTAGAAGGGCTTGTTAATACTTCGGGTATATATGTCATCTACTTTACACTTAGCTCGCAGAGCTTAGGAGATCGGGAGATTTCGAAAGCCGAAAAAGTCCTCTTCCTAAAATAATCATGCCACCTTAGGAGTTTTCTTACATATTCAAGAATCACCGAAAAGATTACTATGAGGAAATTCATCCTCCTTTCTACCATAGGTTTACTAGTGATGTTAACCACATCGCCACTTTCCAGTCAAGTGATATGGAATCCTGAACAGGGCTGTGCCGTTGGGCCAAATGGGGACTGTGTCCCTAATACTACCCTATCAGCAGTACCATTTTTGACGATCATACCTGATGCTATCGGCGGTGGTATGGGAGATGCAGGTGGAGCTACAGAAGCTAATGCTTACTCACTCCACTATAATGCATCTAAGCTTGCATTTGCTGAGAAAGAATCAAGTTTTACTGCGAGTTATACGCCTTGGCTCAGAAACCTAGGACTTACCGATGTCTTTCTTACCTACCTCGGTGGGTACTTTAGAATCAGCGAAGACGAAACTTTCGGAGCTGCCTTTAGATTTTTCTCCTTAGGAGACATCAATTTTACTGATGTCAATGGACAACCACTAGGTAGTGGTCGCCCTCGAGAATTCGAATTATCTGCAGCATATGCCCGTAAGTTATCACCAAAGTTATCTGCAGGCCTAACTGCCAAGTTCATTTATTCGAATCTAGCTTCGGGATTCTCAGTAGGTAACGTAGATATTACATCAGGTCAAGCATTTGCTGCAGACCTTAGTGTTACCTATCACAGTGAGCCTGATCTTGGAAGAAGTATTGGAACTGACTTTGGATTTGGTGTAGCTATCACCAACCTCGGAAGTAAGATCTCCTATACTAACAATAGTCGTAGAGAATTCATACCTGCCAATCTTAGGATCGGTACGGCTTATAAGATGAACTTAGATGAGTATAACAGCCTGACATTTGCATTTGATGTCAACAAGTTATTACTCCCTAGCCCCTTCCCTGTTGATCATCCAGAGTTTGATGTGAATCCGCAGAATGGAATCGGTGACTTTAGAGAGCGATCTACATTTGGAGGAGTATTTGGATCATTCACTGATGCCCCAGGAGGATTTAGCGAAGAGCTACAAGAGTTCTCTTTTTCATTAGGTGCTGAGTACTGGTACGATCAGCAATTCGCTGTAAGGGCTGGATATTACTATGAGCATCCGCTCAAAGGAGATCGACAGTATCTTACTATCGGTGTAGGTCTGAAGTATAATCTCATCGGTATAGATATCGCGTATCTAGCACCGACTAACTCGCAGAGAAGTCCATTGGACAATACATTGAGATTCAGTTTTACATTTGACGGTTTTGACGACAGTGCTCGATAAGAGCTATAATTTATAGCCGAGACTTGCTTGCCATAGATTCTGAAAGAAAGTAGATCCATCTACTTGCCTTTCGAGTTGTCGCCATAGTTGGCCTTTAAAGGATATGCGATCCGTTATCGTGTATATGAAGCCCGGCTGTAGTCGACTCAGTCTAAACCTCTCCACATCGTTAAGGATAAACCACCTTTCATAAGATAGTGTCGGTTTGAACTTCCACGAAGTAGCTGGAACGAGATCTACAATATATCTGAAGTAATCTAGATCCGTAGTAGGGCCAGTATCTAAAGCAAGGTGATAGCGCAGTCTTTGATTGACGCTCACAGATAGTGAAGGGATGGTCGTCTTATAGTTCACGTCTGCCCAAAGAAATAGTCTGTCATTGCCATCAGGGATAAACCACAATCTAGTTAAGAACTGCGCGCCCCAACCTTTAGCAAAACTGTTCTTTACCGATAGATCAACTGAAGCATTTTGGTAGTTGCTGATCTCATTGTTATGGCGTACAGTAGGCTTTATTTGAGCCGACCACTTATTAGAAAACTTCTTAGAGAAGGCTAAGCTGGACCAAAGGATATCTTCAGTTTCCACCTGACCGATCAGACCACTTCCGTAAATACTTATTATGAAGACAAGTAGTATTCTTCCTTTCATAAATGCCAAGATAATGGATGGATAGATATTTTAGAGTGAACGATGCAGATCTGTGAGGATAATGGACAAAAAGATGCTCTCGAGAAGACTTTGTTATAGCTAGTGTGAGTATCACTTATCAATTGTCAGATCAATGGATTGTCTTGATTTTGACTCAAAGTGCACGCCAACTAAACATTCGGAATTCATTAAACCACGGGTTCAGGGTCATTCAACTTTATGTGTTGCTGCAGGCTTCCAGCCTCAGCATAATAGAAGATCTACTTATGATGTTACAGAGAACTGACTTGAACAAGAACCTACGTACTCGGCCGCAATCCAGTTGGTTGCGGTTCACTCACAAAGATGCTCTTGCATCTTTGGTGGCGCTTTTAGCGCCACTACTTCGCTCATCCAGAAGACCTGCAATGGTGCTTTTAAAAGTGAGCTACAATCTGCTGGATCTCTAGGTTTTTTAGTGAGTTCAAGTACATCTTTGTTCTAAGTTAATCTCACTTCAGCCCATAAAAAAAGGTCTTCTCCCCAGAAGACCTGCATAAAAACCCAAATAAAACCAATTGAAAACAATCACCTATAAGACGCCTCGTAAAGTGCATATCACATTGTTAAGCAGTCTTGTGATAATTAGGTGACATATAAAATATTTACGTAAGTGTATAGCTCTGTATGACAGGATCATAAGAGCTATCCTTCTTCATCATCCAACCGCATAGAACGTACTGTAGAGGTGTTTGCTCAAGAATAAATTAAGCAACCATAGAGGTTGACTCATTGTATTGATAGATATAAAGCAAGGGTTTTGTCTGATAGTAATGGGCAATTATCCCATATCTTTAGAATGATGAGCCTTCCTATCCAACGTCGTATCGTGTCTATCTGCTTTGGTCTAGCGATAGCCGTTAGCCCATCTTTATATGGGCAGGGTTGGAATTCTACACTAATTGACTCGGGACGAAAACCATCTATGGCCATCGATGCTGAAGGGCGATTACACATCACTTATATAGACGAAGGGTTTAACACAGGATTTATAGGTTATGCTGTTGTAGCCGATGGCACTACCACTTTAAGTCGGATAACTGATAGCACCTATGTACAAGGCCCCGCAGCACTGGCTATAGGTGCCGATGGGACGATGGCCCTATCTGTCCATGATCATCGGACTGAGGGCGAAGCTGTCTGGATGTTTACAGACACTGGATGGGTCCAAGAACAAGTATTCGATGCGAATCACGATGGCTGGGATAACTCGATATTCATAGGAGCAGATGGACTCATCCACACAGCATCTAATGACTTAGTAGATGGCGTCGAATATGCTGTAAGGAGATCGGGAGAATGGATCAAAGAATCTCTTCCTACCGGTCCCATTTTTTATAGAGGAGGCACCTCTATATTCTTAGATGGAGATCTACCTCGTATCGCCTATCATAATGATAAAACCAAAGCCCTTGAGTTCGCCAGTTTTGACGGAGTGGTGTGGGATATCGAAGTAATAGACCCTGAAGGTATATATCCGAGTACCGCCTTTAACCCAAGAGGTGTGTATGAAGTTGCTTATCTATCAGAGGTTGAGGAAGATGTCAGTGAAGTAGTAGTAGCCTCGCTGTCTAATGGAGTCTGGACTACGGAGGTCGTTGACACATTACGAGGATCTCTTAATGGAGCAAGCACAGCCACCTCAATCCAGTTAGATGCCAATGGCTTTATACACCTAGCTTATAGTAATCGAAATATAGTTAAGTATGCTAAGCAGATAGGGCTAGGACAGTGGGATATCTCGACAGTAGCAAGTTCTACTTCAGATGTTGGTCTTATCGGTGCTATGGTAGATATGCTACTTACAGGTGGTGGAGAACCACGCATCACTTACTTTCAGATACCAGAAAGTGTGATGTTAGCCATACCAGCACCTGATGATACCAATCCAAATCTTGATATGGATGGGGATGGTTTTGAGGTGCCCGAAGATTGTGATGATACTAATCCTAGCATCAATCCCAATGCAGAAGAAATACTCGATAATGACATAGACGAAAATTGTGATGGCATACTTGGAGTGACCCAAGGTGTATCGGTCGCAGGAAGAATAGTAGATAGAAATGGCATCGGCATACCCAATGTAATTATCGATGTTCAGGGTGAACCTACTCTGGGCACCTTTACTGATGACAATGGAGACTGGGTGATCGAAGATGTCAATGAGACAATTAGAGTTTCTTGGGACAAGTTCGGTGATCCGCGAGATGGGTTATCTGTCCAGGATGTACTACTTGCAAGAAATCATATCATAGGTACGATAGTATTAGACGCTGCAAGTCAGCTGGCGGCAGATGTCAATCAGAATGGATCACTTAGCGTTACCGATATGGTGCAGATCACTAGCATGATTCTCGAAAGATCAGATAACTTTACTAATGATAAGGTCTGGATGTTTGACCCTCCGAGGTTATTCATCGATCCTACAGCACCGCCCACTTCAACCCAGATCATCGGAGTAAAACTTGGAGATACCAATGGTAGCGCAGACCCTAGGCGAAACTAAAAACAGTTCTAAAGAACATAGGAGTAAGCGCCTCATATCGATCACGATGGTAGTGATCTTTGTGATCACGCTACTTTCGTTTTCTACTGGAGCACCTCCCGGTCGTACAGGAGCACCTGGTGAATTATCATGTGAGGCATCAGGATGTCACGATGTCGGTAATGTCTTCGATGGAGAAATAAGTTTTAATGGATTCCCAGCGGCCGTACCGGTAGGTCAGACTTTTGACGTGAGTGTATCGATAAGAGCAACAAGAGGTAATCCAGTAAGAGGCGGTATGTCTATGGTAGCATTAGGACGTGTGGACGGAGAACTTATGAGCATAGGCCGCTTTATAGATCCTGGATTTGATGTAGGTGTAGAGGTCGACGTGACATCTGGTCGACAGTACTTGAGTCATTCACCAGCGAAGTTTTTTGACAGTGATAGCATCGTGACGTACACTGCTAGATGGTCTACACCACAGTCCCTAGAAGGTGTCGACAGCGTATTTTTATATGCCACATCCGTCCTTGCTAATGGCAATGGCTCAAGAACAGGTGATCATGTCATACGGACTTCCCGAGCACTAGAAGCTATAGGCACAAGAGTAGACGAAGATGGAGATGGATTTGATAGTGATATAGATTGTGATGACACTGATCCCGATGTGAATCCTGACGCCACCGAGATCATTAATAATGGCATAGATGATAACTGTGATGGCATCATAGAAGAAGTCGACTTTGACATGGATGGGTTTAACGAGCTAGAAGACTGTAACGATAGCGATGCGCGGATCAACCCAGGAGCCTTTGATGTACCTAATAATGACATCGACGAAGATTGCGATGGCGTACTTGCCATGTTCGATAATGACTTAGATGGTTTTAACAGCGATGACGATTGTGATGATAATGACCCTTCCATCAATCCTGATGCAACTGAGATACCGAACAACGATGTAGACGAAAACTGTGATGGTGAGTTAGGCATCATAGATGTAGATGGTGATGGATTTAACAGTGATGAGGACTGCGATGACTCTAATCCTAATATCAATCCTAGTGGCACAGAAGTACCCGGTAACGGTATCGATGAAGACTGTGATGGAACTGATAGCCAATCTCTGATGATGTTCAGAGGAGTGATCTTGGATGTCTCCGGAAGACCACTTTCTGATGTTCTCTTTATAGATAGAGAATCAGGAGAGATCATTGCCACGTCAGATGCTAATGGTGCTTATGAACTAGGCCTTAATAGTGAAGGGCAGTCTCTAACATTGCGCCGAAACGCCACAAGTGGAGAAGGTGTATCCTCTACAGATCTAGTGCAGATAACCAGGCATATCTTACAGTTGAACACCTTCGATAATGAACTTCAGATCCTCGCCTCAGATGTCAACAATAGTGGATCTGTATCTGCGACTGACTTAGTACTTATCAGAAGAGTCATCTTAGGTCAAGCTGATAGATTTGGAGATAGAGAACCATGGCAGTTCATCCCTGCAACGATAGACGCCAACACGCCGTTATCATCCCTGTCTGAGATACGAGCATATAAGTTAGGAGACGCTAACGGTAGCGCTCGGTAGAGTGATTACGATAGATTATGGAAGACGCGCTGCACGTCCTCCTCTTCTTCCATCTTTGCAATTAACTTGAGGACACTTTCCTCCGCATCACCTGAGAGATCCACAGTATTCATCGGTATCCACTCGAGTTCTGATGATTTGGCTTCTATGCCCTTTTCCTCAAGGCCTTTCTGCATATTACCAAACTCTTCAAAGGGTACTCTTAACAACAACACTTCCTTATCATCTTCATCAGATCCTTCTCCCATTTCTTCGAGGCCATAGTCTATGAGCTCTAGCTCTAGCTCATCTTGATCTAGTCCTTCTGGGTTTAACTTGAAGACACCCATGTGCTTAAACTGGAAAGCGACCGAACCACTCGTCCCGAGACTTCCTTCACACTTATTAAAGACTGCCCTTACCTTGGCTACTGTTCTTATGGGATTGTCAGTCGCTGTTTCTACGATGACGGCGACACCATTAGGTGCGTAGCCTTCATATCGTAACTGCTCGAAGTCCGAAGTATCTTTTCCAAGGGCTCGCTTGATGGCAGACTCGACCTTATCCTTAGGCATGTTCACACCCTTGGCATTTTGCATAGCTCGTCGGAGCGCCGGATTATTCTCTGGGTCTCCACCACCAGCTTTGACAGCTATCGTGATTTCTTTACCTACTCTCGAAAACTGCTTCGCCATGCGATCATAGCGTGCAAACATCGATGCCTTTCTTACTTCAAAGAGTCTTCCCATAAGTTGTATTAGATATATCGCTTCCGCAAATGTATGGATGTCTGTAACGATGTCATAATCTGAGTTAGTTCCATCATGCTATAAGTCGTATTTTATTCCCTTGAATAACTTGACAAGGGGCTTCAGCCTCTTGAGTCCACAAATGAGCAAAGGATTAAAGCTCTTGTCAATCCTCGTGTTGTCTTTCGCGTCTCGCGACAGACTTGTACCACATCGATAGCTTTCGTCTTCCGGCGCAAGACTTTAAACTCACGAAATACTATGTTGTCTTTCGCGTCTCGCGACAG
>CAZXIE010000053.1:0-21721 GCA_964640065.1 uncultured Saprospiraceae bacterium | reverse complement strand
ATCATAGAGTCTGCAAAAGCTTGAGACATCTGTGCATCAACTCAGTACTTATAAACCCAAAGAATAGCTTGGATAAGTCATATAAATAGTCCTAATATTTAGAGGATAAAAGGATTCGAAGGAGACCTATATCATAAAGCAATAAGACTTGAAGTAAGGCTTGAAGGAAGATAGAGTCCAGACCTTATCAGAGCACCTTATTTAGCGTCGTATTGAGACAAACTCTAAAGGAGAATTCCAAAACTCTTCTAGATCATTTAGCCTCTCTGATCGAATAACTAAATCAATACCTTATAGCGCTTGGAAGTACAATCCGAACGCCTGATAATCTCTAAAAAACCTATGTTGAATCTGTCTCCAAAAGCTATGATTGGATAGGGGGAATAAGGTCTCTTTCTACGTCGAAAAAGAATTCAATATTCAGCTATGGCTGAGTAACTAGATTCCTAAAGCACACATGTAATAAAGCTGACGAGATGTCATTGTTCTTTGAAAAAGTTAAAACTCATTTATCCAAATTGATATATCAACTATTATGACAATCTACTATTTACCTATCAATGAATACCGTAGCTACTAGCTATCCTCGTACAGTGCTAATTAGAAGACAAACTCATGTTTGATGTATCAATTAAAAATAGAATTTATTTGTTAAAACCGATATATGACAGATATAACGAAGGGATGTAATATGTATCTAAGACAAATGCTGAGATAATTTTTTAATCTAGAGCATGTTCTCTTTTGTATTTTCAGAGTAAAAATGAGCCCGAAAATTCCATTGTATTAAGATTAATTTCCAGGGCTTTCAAAATTCTCTGTTCTTAGTTTTCTTATAAGCAGATAGACCTCAGAAATCATAACATCTCATCAAATATGATGATCGTGATGAGTCTCGCTTGCACTCCTAGATTAAGAGAGCTCTTGGTGTCTAGGGCAGTCGATAAGATGGTCATTAACGAGGCCGCAAGCTTGCATGAAAGCATACACAATCGTACTACCGACAAACTTAAAACCATCCTTTTTTAACTGCTTACTCATAGCGTCACTGATAGCCGTATTAGCAGGTACATCATCCATGGTCTTGAACTTGTTGATGAGCGGTTGGCCATCGACATACTTCCACAAGTAATCTTTGAATGAAATTCCACTATCCAAGATGTCTAGATAGGCCTGTGCATTCGTCACTGAAGCCCTTACCTTTAGCTTATTCCTGACGATGCCTGGATCTTGTAATAAGCTATGAATTTTCTTTTCGCTGAATCTTGCCACTTTCTCAGGTTCGAAGCCTTTATACGCTTTGCGATAGTTATCCCTTTTATTAAGTATCGTCCACCAACTAAGTCCAGCTTGGGCACCATCTAGTATCAATTTCTCCCACAGTGCTCTGTCATCATATTCAGGGACACCCCATTCTTCGTCATGATATCTTATATATTCTTCGTGACTGAGACACCACGGACAAGTTCCTTTTTTACTCTCCATCTATGGCTATTTGACAGTTTGAGCTGATGCTGGGATAGGCGGGGGCCCTTCCGGTAGAATCGGTGTATAAATTGCATCTCCCTTTCTTTCCTTGAATTCTGCCTGTATCTCCTTCACCAAGTTTGGATCTTCATACAGATCGACCATAGTCATACCTAAGGCTTTTGCGGCATACACAAGCCCTTTATGGCCTATTGACATGCCTCCACAAGCCACTACTGCCCAAGAGTGCCATGGCGTATCGATCGGTGCTGTTGTAACTCCAAGTCTGATCTCTGGAACTATCCAGGATACATCGCCCACATCAGATGATGCAGCGCCTTCCTGATTCTGTGTTTCTTCTAGTGGCGTGATTCTACCGTTTATGCCACTTAAGGCTTTACCAGTTACTTTCTGGATGTTATGAGCGAAGTTGAGCTCGTCATCTGTATAGACTATATCTCCGAGTAATTCCAAATTGTGCTGTAAAGCCCCACCTCCTGTACGATTAACCAGTACTTCATGGAGTCCTGATACTAAGCTAATCTCATAGTCGACATCAGCAAGTATGGCTGCTCCTTCGGCCATTTCCTCAATGCGCTGCCACACTTTAGTCATACCGTCTCGATTGATATCCCTAACTCTTACCCAGATCTTAGCGTAGTCACCTACTACATTGACCACATCCCCTGCTTGCTGCATATGATAGTGGATTCTTACTGTTGGCTTCACGTGTTCTCGATATGCATTGATGCCATGAGCGTAGAGTTCCATGGCGTCCGTAGCAGATCTACCATTCCAAGGATCTCCAGAAGCATGGGCTGCTTGACCTTTGAATTCTACTACAAAGTCCACTAGGGCTAATGAGCTCTGCACATCGGCTTTCGTGCTAGCACTAGGGTGCCAATCCAAACAGACATCTAAACCATCAAAAAGTCCTGATCGAGCGAAATAAAGCTTACCAAAGTACTTTTCTTCTGCAGGAGTCCCAAAGAACTTTATGGTACCTGATATTTTTCCTTGATCCATCAGTTCTTTAACAGCCACAGCTGCACCGAGGCTACCAGCACCAAATAAGTTATGACCACACCCATGGCCTGCATGTCCAGATTGAAGAGGGCTTTTCTCGGGTTCTGCTTTTTGTGACAACCCAGGCAGTGCATCAAACTCACCCAAGATACCTATCACAGGTTTACCAGATCCATAGGTTGCTATAAAAGCTGTAGGCATACCACCAACACCGCGTTCTAGTTTAAAGCCCTGTTTTTCCGCATAAGATGCAAGTATCTCAGAGCTCTTAGACTCTTCAAAGGCAGTCTCTGCTAGTGACCAGATCTCATCACTCATCCGTATTAGATTCTCTTTGTGAGTTTCTACAGAGGCGTTTATAAATGCCTTGGACGGATCAGATATTTGTTGAGAGGATATCGGACTATAAACCAATCCAAGCAACACGATTAAGAATAGATAGTATCTCATGTGAATTATATTAAGCTTACCTCAATATAAAGACCAGAACCACCAAACAAGCTTCCTACCCTAAAAATCCTTGCTTACACTCAACATGAAGTTTCTTCCTTGCGTAGCAAAGCCCGCTATCTCTTCATAAGACTCATCGAATAGATTACGTAACGATAATGAGATATAGAGATCTAAGCTTGAAACTTGATGACCAACAACCAGATCGCTTAACCAGTAAGCATCTAGTATAACCGCTTCAGTAGCAAAAGTTAGATTATCAAAAAAAGCATCATTTCTATCACCAGTATATCTCAGATTAAAGTCAACGTTACCTGACTTCCAGGGCTTTACTCCAAGACCTAAGTCGAACTGATGATTAGGTCTTCTTAAGAGATTTTCACTAGGATCATTCACTTGATCATCTAACTCGCCAAAGAGATACGTATAACTTGTATTTAATCTGACACTTCCTATCATCCAGTTCGTAGATAGATCTAAGCCCATGTCATTCTGATTAGGCACGTTAGCAAATGCTCCGCCTTCAAATACAATGAGATCCTTCACAGATCGATCAAAGAGATTCAGAGCTATCTTTGATAGCACACCCAGATCATGGGCTTCTATACCAAGATTGATTGTACGTCCTTCTTGAGGAGTGAGATCGGGATTAGCTCCAAATGATCCAAATAGCTGAAAAAGGTTAGGAGCTCTATAGCTAGTAGCATAGCTCACATATCCCTTTACTTGATCTGAGAACCAATTACTCGCCCCTAAGGAGAAGTTCAAGTTGGAACCAAAGGTCGAGTGATCATTGAATCTTAGTCCACCATGTAGATGAGTAGATTCAGTGACCGAGTAGTCTATCTGTGTATATGGGCTCCATATTGTAATATCTGGGTTAACTATGGTAGTTGTACTATCTAGAACATTGTGCCCCTGACGATGTAATCCAACTGTAAGAGTCAGATCATCTCCGATCTGCTTGTATCCATGTATATCAAGATCTAAGTATCGACCTCTAAAGGCAAAAGCCCCAAAAGCAGTATTGAATGTTCTGTCCGTAATCACCCTTCCAAGGTGGGCTACAATCTTGCCTTCTCCGATATCATAACTCGTGTTAAGCCCAAAAGAACTGAAGTCTGTTTCGTAAGTATCTTCAGAATCAAAAAATGAACCGCCATCAAAATCACCTTCGAAAAACGACGTTTTATAATAAGGAGATACTTTGAGCTCATCATTGGGTTTCCAAGTAATCCGAGCAGTACCAGTATGCCTAGTGAGCCCATCTTCATCAAATCCTACTCCTTGTTCGTCTAAGGCTTCACTTATACCATCAGTTCCGAAGGTACCTACACTCAAACTAGCAGATAAACCTTGAGCGAGTGGTAGATTAAGACTTCCGCTTACTTCACGCGTATTATACGATCCATAGCCAGCTTTGAGACTACCGCTTATTTCATCATTTGCATCAGTCGAGGTGATAAGATTGACAACTCCAGCTATGGCGTCAGTGCCATATAATCCCGACTGCCCACCTTTGAGGATCTCTATTCTTTCTATACCTGACAGGCTAATACTGCGGAGATCAAAAGAACTACCTATACCACTAGGGTCCGTAAGGGGCGAACCATCGATGAGTATCAACGTGAACTCGCCACTAGCTCCTTGTAAAAACAGACTCTTGTCCTTTCCAAAGTTACTTCTAGATCCGACGACTGAAAGCCCTACGCGGCTATCAAGTAGACTAGATACATCATCGATACCGTATCTTTTGATCTCCTCAGATGATATCACATCGATAGGCTTATGTGTATTAAGGATGGAGATCGGTTGCTTAGAGTGAGTAATCACCAGTTCCTTGGTCAAGCTATCAGATAGAGGTATCTCATCTTGACCAAAAACAAACAAAGAGGTCATGCTGAAAAGCATAACGCAAATGAGCTTTTTCATGTAGTAAAACAGTTAAGTCATCCTATCACATTATCGTCTACCCGCGATCTTGATATAGGTCATTTCCCTCGAGGGAAATGTCTTTCGAATATTCAACAGGTAGGTCTTCTGACTTACTCTTAAAGCTCTTACCTTCCCAAGTCGATGACTCAGTGGTTGTAGTAGAACTTCGCATGACAAGGAGCTTACAGCAGCGGGGACTGTCCAGGAATTTCACCTGATTCCCTTTTAAGATCTTAACCATTGTTACGATCACCTGTGAATTGGACCGCAAGGTATAAGATATACCACAACTACCTAATCTGTAATAGGACACTATCCATTATACGCGCTAATTGTAGGCTATGTTCCCATGTCATGATTGGGCTTTGAGTTTCACCTATCTGAATCAGATTAGAACAAGCTCTTGCCTCATGGCACAATCCATTGTGCGTCATGGGTAGCTCTATAACTTCTACTTCTTTATCATGTAGATGAATCTCCAGTTTCTCACACTTCCAGAAGTCATGCATAATCAGATGTCCTTTTTTGCCCGTGATGACTGCTGTATTATGCGTCTTGAGATTGATAGCACAAGTGAGTTGGGCGATACCTTGGTTTGGATACGTAAGCTGTATGGCACATCGATCTTCAACACCGAGGTCACTCAGGATCGCATCAGCTTTGATCGTCATAGGATCGTCACCAAAAATATCTTGGGCCAGGCTGATAGGGTATATGCCTACGTCCCATAGAGCACCCGCCGCTAGATCAGGATTAATCAGCCGTTCTTTTGGATCATCAGGGTTCATCCTAAATCCAAACTGAGCATTGATCTGGAATACCTCTCCTATGATATCCTCCTTAATCAATTCGATAGCCTTCTGATATCCTGGCAGGTATCTTGACCATATAGCTTCCATGAGAAATGTACCGGAAGACTTGGCCGCCCCGACCATATCAAAAGTGGACTTGAAGGATGTGGACATCGGTTTTTCGCAAAGCACATGTTTCCCTGCTTGTAGAGATTTGATGGCCCACTCTGCATGAGTATTATGAGTAGTTGAGATATAAACTATATCGACCTCAGGATCTGCGAGTAGCTCTTCATAGCTTTGAAAAGAAGTCACACCGCCAGGTATCTCCTTAGATGATCTCGAAGCGATAGCAGCTACAGGTAATCCTATATGCTGTAGTCCTTCAAAAAACTTCTTAGCAATTCTTCCGTAGCCAATGAAGCCCCATTTCATATTTACATTATCTATCAACTCCTATATTTTTTAGCTCTGTACTACTCAATGAATACTTCATATCTCCCTCAGTATCATATAAACCCACTTCGTAACTGATATGATCACCAGATGATATCCTTACAATTCCAAAGTTAGTAGTCGAAACTACTTCGCCTCCTACACGATGTCGATTAGTCTCTTGTGTAAATCCTCTATATGAATGCGTTAATCCACTTGAGGTCACTTCTAAGATCGGCATATCTTCCATATCAGCCACCAGTGACATCTCAGCGAGATGTCGATCTCCACTCAGTAAAAGCGGTAAGGCTACATCGTACTTGTACAGTACCTCTATAAGTCGAGATCGATCTTTAGGATAATTAGCCCATTTCTCAAATCGATGATCTTGGGGTAAAAACTGTGACCCGCCTCCGATGATATGCATGTCAGCATCGCTTTTCTCAAGCTCTTGCTCTAGCCAAGACCATTGATCTTCACCTAGGATGCTGCTATCGTCGCCTGGCTCTTCTCTAAAGTATCGCACGTCTAATAGTATGATCTTGATGGTATGCTTTCCTAAAGTCTTCTGATAACTTTGATAGGCACCCGGCCTGCCCCAAACCGGATTACTTTGCTCAACACCCAAAAAGTCTAGCAATAACATTTTACTACTATCTTTTTGAGAGTAGTTCTTTCCAGAATTGTTAGCGCCGTAGTCATGATCATCCCAGATACCATAGACTTCTAGCTCTTCTGAAAAAGCTACATAGTCAGCATTTTGACTCTGAAGATCATAGTCTGCCTTCATCTTAATCATCGACTCTGTGTCTGCATAAATGATGTCTCCTAACCAGATCCAGATGTCAGGATCTTGAGCAGAAATCTTATCCCAGATCGGCTGCTCTTCCCACTGGTGATTACAAGATCCAAATGAGATGACTAGTTCCGCAGGTGTATTTTCTTGCTGACAAGAAGCGCTCAATACTAGCAAGCAAAAGAAGGGTATCATCTTTATCATCGTTCAACAAATAAAATGAGTTGATAAGAACAGTTGAGACAGTTGTAAAAGTAGATATTTGCATGCAGACAATGTGAGAAGAATATGCAACTTATAGATGGCCGAGAATTAGCCGAAAAGATGAAAGTTAAGATATCAGCCGAAGTAAAGCAGATGAAAGAGAACGGGATGAAAGTCCCCCATCTTGCAGCGGTATTAGTTGGAGCTAACCCGGGCAGTCAATCATACGTCCGTAATAAAGTCAGATACTGTGATGACGTAGGCTTTGAGTCTACATTGATCAAAAGAGACAGTTCTATCAGCGAAGGAGAGCTGCTAGAGATCGTCAAAGATCTTAATGAAGATAGCTCCGTCGATGGCTTTATCATACAGCTACCACTTCCTGACCATATCAGTGCTGACAAGGTTAACTTGGCTATAGATCCCAAGAAGGATGTTGATGGTTTTCATCCGATGAACTTTGGCAGGATGACTCTTGGATTGCCTGCATACCTTCCCGCCACACCGCAAGGTATCCTAGTCATGTTAGAGGAGTATGGTATCGAGACATCAGGCAAGAAATGCGTTGTCATAGGAAGAAGTAACATCGTAGGCATGCCGATGTCTATCCTTATGGCGCAAAAAAGACCTACTGGCAACTGTACAGTTACTATCGTTCATAGCAGAACTAAGGATGCCGCGAGAGAAATACTTGACGCTGACATTGTCATCGCTGCAGTAGGGATCGCAAACTATGTAACTGCAGAGATGATAAAACCTGGTGCCGTTGTCATCGATGTAGGTATCAATAGAGTAGACGATGCCTCTCGCAAAAGAGGGTATAGACTCGTCGGTGACGTAGACTTCTTATCCGTATCAGAGAAAGCTTCATTCATCACACCAGTCCCTGGAGGAGTAGGCCCTATGACAGTGACATCACTGATGATGAATACGATCATAGCGGCGAAGAAAGAAATCTATGGCTAGACATGGCTTTCGATCCAAAGAGCGCCAGACTTATAATAATGATATCTTCACTCCATGAAGTGTAAAGAAGCTGTAGAGAAGGTTATAGATCAGATCATAAGTATACTTGATCAGATACCGCAAGCAGACTTTAATAGAACTCTCGATGTTTATGAAAATGCTACTCTAGGCAAGCACTTCAGACATATCTACGAATTCTTTGATTGTTTACTTGACCAATGCGACTGCGGAGAGCTTGATTATGGTATGAGAAAGAGAGAAGAGTCCATAGAGAATTCCCCCGAGGTAGCTCGAGAGCACTATGTCTCATTATTAGATCGCATCAGTTGTCTAGAGGAAGATCAAGTACTAGATGTTTACACTGACTTCGCAGATAAAGACGGTACTCGCCATAAAGTAAAGACAACAGTCGGTAGAGAGATCATGTACGCATATGATCATGCAGTGCATCATCTAGCGGTTGTAAGGATCGGACTTCTCAGTTTGCCTACTAAAATTAAGATGGATGACTCTCTTGGCATAGCTGCCAGCACTATCCAGCACAAGTACAAACTAAGTCATACCCATGCATGATGCTCTTGTCTATGAGCTTCATCTACATGTTGATTCTCCTGAGCATATAGAGCTCCTCATCGGCATCTGTTCTTTTCTTGACGTAGAGGCTCTTGAAGAAAGGGAGGATAGCATCATCATCTATAGTGAAGATCAGACGTATATCAATCAGTTAAAAGATCAGCTTACATCTCACGCTCCTTGGCTAACTCTAGATAAGATCGAGGTCAAGCAACAAAAAAATGAAAACTGGAATCAACTCTGGGAATTATCATTTCAGCCGATCATCATCAATGACTTCTGTATCATCAAGAGCTCACATCATAGCATAGATGAAACTGCTGAGCACACGATCATAATCGATCCTGAGATGGCATTCGGCACTGGGCATCATGAGACTACTTACATGATGATCGAACAAATGAGAAAGATTGACTTTAGGCATCAACAAGTGCTCGACTATGGGTCGGGCACTGCTATCTTATCGATCCTCGCAGAGAAGCTTGGAGCTAGCAAGGTACTAGCCATCGATTATGATGACAACGCCACAAGTTGTGCACTTAAGTGCCTTGATCAGAACAGCAGCAATCATGTTACCTGCAAAACCGGCACGATAGACGATGTCAGCCTTACAACACTTTATGACATCATATTAGCCAACATTAATCGGAATGTACTCTTGTCTACAGCTGAGGATGTTTATGCAAGGCACGCAACTTCTGGACATCTACTCCTATCTGGTATTCTTGATACTGATAAAGATCTCATAGTCGAGAAATATACATCAGTAGGATATAAGGTGGCAGATGTAAGTCAACGAGGAGAGTGGTTGTGCATGCATTTGCGGAAGCGATAATATCTACCTTCTCAATCTCACATAATAGATGTAGTCCGTAGGTGCAGTCGCATGACCAAGCATCCGGATCATCTCCATAATCTGACCCCGATGATATGTACCATGATTTACGACGTGATGGATGATATCTCCAAGTTGAGTTATATGCTTGTTACCTGAAAGGTCGTGATAGTAGACCTCTTTATCTGTTGATTCTTCCTCCAAGCAGTCCACTAATTTTTGGTGATGTTGATCTATAACATCAGCCCAAGTGCTAGGCTCTCGGTCTTGCCAGACATCATATTCGCCCTGTATATTATTGATACGGTCAAGCCAAATCTCTTGAGCATTAACGATGTGACTAACTCTTGAGGTAACCTCAGAACTGCCTACGTGATCTTTAAGAAGAGAAAGGATCACATGGTTAGCCCAGTGATCATAGTCGATCATATCAAGTATCCTCCAAGTACTTGGGTCCTTTTCTTTCAGCTCACTTAACTCTTGGATTTCATCAAGCCTAACTTTTCGCCCAGACCCTAGAATAGCAAATTCTTCTTTGTTAGCAGTTTGAAGATTCTTGATCTTAGCATTGTAGGTAGTTCCATCTTTGAGTAAGATACTCACCCAGGTTTTACGACTCGCATAAATCTCAAAATGGTCATAGAAGTCACATGCTATTCTCTTGTAATCACTCATCCTACACTATTTATAAGTAAATATAAATTACGTGCACATGGTTGTATCAAACTTTTAAATTCTGACCTTTACTGAGTGAGATATATCATTCTTATACTTATCGTCTTCCTTGTTTCGTGTGAACATGAGGATAACACCTCCGCGCCGCCAGTCTTTCATTATAATCAGCACAACAATATAACCTCTCTTGATCCAGCGTTTGCTAAAAGCCAGAACAATATCTGGGCTGCTAATCATCTCTATAACACATTACTTGTCCTAGACGACAGCTTGCAGGTAAAACCTAGCTTGGCTAAGTCTTGGATCATCAGTGAAGATGCCAAGAAATATACTTTTACCGTTAGAGACGATATCGCCTTCCATAAAGACAAGTGCTTTTCGGATGCAGGCCGATATATGACCGCCCATGATATCGAATACTCATATCAACGATTACTCGATACCATTTTGAATAGTCCTGGGAGTTGGATCTTTGCAGATCGAGTCGATAAGATTCAGCCATTTGAAGCTATCAATGATACCACCTTTGTGCTTCGGCTTACAGAACCATTTTCTCCTACTCTGAGCTTACTCACTATGCAGTATGCTTCGATAGTACCTCCCGAAGCGATCAAATATTATGGTGCAGACTTTTACAAGAATCCTGTAGGCACAGGTCCCTTTCAACTCAAAAGGTGGCTAAGTAATCAGGGACTATTCCTGGAGAGATTTGAAGACTACTTTGATTGGCAAGGTCATCCTCAAAATAACCTCGAAGGCGTGCGAACCAGTTTCATAGGTGAAAGGAGTTTTGCCTTTTTAGAATTAGTAAATCAACGTATAGATTTCTTTACCGGCCTCGAATCCTCATTTATCCATACGGCCTTAGATGAGGAAGGAAAGTTGAAGAATACCTATGAGGACCGTATCAAGTTTTCTAAAGCGCCTTATCTCAACTTCGAGTATCTCGGCATGAACCAACAAGCTGAAGATGCGCACCCACTACTCAAAAATAAATCCTTTAGGCAAGCACTTAACTACGGCATAGATCGAGATGTGATGTTAGCCACTCTTCGCAAGAATGTTGGTGTGGCAGCTGACGCTGGTGTCATACCTAGAGGACTCCCCAGCCATAATCCCACTTTCGTAAATGGGTATACCTACAATCCGACAAAAGCAAAGGAACTACTATCTGATTTGGATGCAGATCTGTTAGATGTACCTCTCATCATCCATACTTCCAAAGACTATCTCGACCTCACCACCTTCATCGCAAAGCAATGGCAAAATCTTGGATTACAAATTAAGATCGAAGTATCCGAGTCTGCAGTACTGCGTAATGGTATGAGGACGGGAACTGTGGGCATGTTTAGAGCTTCTTGGATAGCGGACTATCCAGATGGCGAAAATTTTCTTTCGATGTTCTTTAGTGAGAATCCAGCGCCACCAAACTATACGAGGTTTAAAAACGAAACCTTTGATGAACTATATGAGCTCTCGTTAGGCACGTCTGATGAAAGTGAGAAAATCAGGCTTTATCAAGAAATGGATCAGATGCTCGTTGAGGATGCACCTGTTATATTCTTATTCTATGATGAAATCTCACATTTTTCAAGTAAAAGAGTATCCGGAATTAGCTCTAATGCTCTCAACCTTCTGCACGTTACTGACATTCATAAAGAGATATGAATGATGATGTAAAGCCAGAGGTGATGTATAGCCGCATAGGACGAGAACAACCTTATGCGGAAGTATGGGATATGCAGAAGCACCTCCAGCAACAGATCATCAAAAGGAAAAGAGCTGGAAATGACAGACATCCAGGATATCTATTAATCTGTGAGCATCCTCCTGTTTATACAATCGGCAAGAGTGGTAAAATGGATCATCTCAAACTAACGGATGAGCAAATAGCTGATTCTGATTTTTCATTTTTTAAAATAAATAGAGGAGGAGACATTACTTACCACGGCCCAGGTCAACTCACAGTATATCCAATACTCGACTTGGATCAATTCTACAATGATGTGCACCGTTACGTCCGTGATCTTGAAGAAGTCATCATAAGAGTTCTTTCCACTTATGACATAGTAGGATCTAGGGTTGATGGATATACTGGTGTCTGGATACAGGATGAACTGGGAAGGAGGAAGATATGCGCTATAGGTGTTCATATGTCTCGCTGGGTATCCATACACGGGCTGGCACTAAATGTGAACACGCAGCTCGATCACTTTGACAATATCATCCCTTGCGGTATACAAGATAGCGACACATCTGTTACTAGTCTTTCACATGAGCTAGGAGTCCAAGTGGATTTAGATGAAGTTATAGTGAGGGTAAAGGCGGCTATGGCAGAGGTGTTTCAATATCAGTACATTTAGCTTTGTGAATAGATAAGTTGCTAGTTCACAGATTTTCAAATCTTAACGAATAGAAATATCCAAAACATTCGAGTAGCAATTATAGGGGGAGGTGCAGCTGGTTTCTTTGCTGCTATAAGTGTAAAGCATCATCATCCTGCCGCTCAGGTTACGCTCTACGAGAAGAGTAACAAAGTATTGTCTAAGGTTAAAATATCAGGAGGTGGAAGATGTAATGTTACAAATGGATCTGCTTCTATAGCCGAAGTTGCTAAAGCATATCCTCGAGGATCTAAGCTACTCAAGCGAGCTCTCAGAGTTTTTAATACGACTGACACGCAAGCTTGGTATATCAAAAGAGGTGTAGAACTTAAGACTGAAGATGATGGGCGCGTATTTCCAGTTTCTAATTCTTCGCAATCTATAATCGATTGTCTCCTCAATGAAATCAACGTCTTAGAAATAGAATTAAAACTCAGAACTGTAGTCAAAGAAATAATCGAAGAAGGTGATAAAATAAAGCTGAAGTTGAAGGACTCCACTCTGACTTGCGACAAAGTAATTATTGCTACGGGCGGACACCCTAAGCTATCTGGTTTTGATTGGTTAAATAAAATGAAACTGAAAATCATCCGTCCTGTTCCTTCTCTCTTCACATTTAATATCCCCAAGAATCCAATAACTAAACTAATGGGTGTTGTTGCAGAAAATGCGTCGGTAAGTATACAAGGCCTAAAACATAAAACATCAGGGCCTCTCTTAATAACTCACTGGGGCATGAGTGGGCCAGCCATCCTCAAGTTATCTGCATTTGCTGCTAGAGAGTTGGCGGATCTTGATTACCAGTTTAAAGCTCAAGTCAACTGGGTAGGAGAGGGTAATCAAGCAGAAGTCTTTAAGACACTTCAACAATTGTTTTCTGAAAATCCAAAGAAACAAATCAGTAAAATCAAGCCCTATCAACTTCCTGCAAGACTTTGGTTGTCCTTTTTAGAAAAGGCTCAGTTACCAGCTGAGAAACCATGTCAAGAAATGGGAAAGAAAGCACTCAATAAACTAACGAGTATACTAACTCATGACATATATGAGATCAATGGCAAGACTACTTTTAAAGAAGAATTTGTCACTTGCGGAGGTGTTAGTCTCTCTAGCATAGATCATGATACTTTACAAGCAAAGCATCATCCCAACATGTACTTCGCGGGTGAAGTACTCGACATAGATGGTATCACAGGAGGCTATAACTTTCAAGCCGCTTGGAGCACAGGATTTATCTCTGGCAAATTAGAAAGTAAGTCCTAGTCTATAGCGACTTTAGGTAAGCTATGGTTTTGGGTACTTGAGTTACAACAGCACTACTTTCATCTTCTATAAAGTAGTGAGCTATGCCGACACGGTTACCTTCTCTTATGATTCCTTCCCAATCTAGCTGACCGGTACCGAGGACTACATTATGCTCTACATCGGTTAGGCCTGTTAGGTTTTTCTCTATACCGTGTTTCATGTCTTTCATGTGCATCAACTTCCATCTAGAGCCATACTTCTTCAGTAATGCTACACAATCCCCGCCGCCAAAGTTCATCCAAAAAGTATCCATTTCGAAAGAGACATACTTGGGATCAGTATTTTGAATTATAAAATCAAGTAGCGTTCCATCTCCATATGGTTGGAATTCATAACCATGTGCATGGTAAGTAAAGGTGATGCCATTCTCGGCAAGCACTTTTCCAGCTTTATTAAAAACCTCGATAGCTTTATCAGCATCTGCTTTCTTAAAGTCTCCTTCATGAGGCACCCATGGACACATTACAAAGTTAGCTCCTAGCTTTTTCGCCTTGTCTACAACTTGTAGCGGATCATCTATTAATTCTTGAAAACCAGCACCCGTCGAAGGAATAGATATCCCACGTGCTTCGCATAGCTTTCTAAATTCTTCTGGCGGAATTCGCCCTCCATCACCTTCGACCTTTGTGATACCCATCTCTTGAAGCTTATCAAGCGTCCCCAGCATGTCGGATGGAAAGTAGTTACGAAAACTCCAAGTCTGCACTCCAAAGTCATCTTTAAAAAGTCCTTTGTCCATCATCGCAGATGACTCTGAGGTGGTAAGATTCTGCGTAGTGCTGCATCCAAATACTAGGAGCAAAAGGATTGCACCGCTTAGGTAAGTTTTCATAAGACAATATTTACGGAAGTGAAGCTAATAAAAGATCACTAGTCATTATCTAATATCTCGTCGATACGTGCTACCATATCATCTGCATGCATACCCGCAACACCACCTTGGCCAGCTGCAGAAGCAGCTCTCGCTTTAATAGACTTGAGACTACCGCGTGCTAGTAAAGGAACATCGGATCTCTGAAGTTCATTAGAATTCATAAGACCTTCATATACATCTATTAAGGCTCTATGAAGATTACGACGATATGCATCAGGTGAACTAGTAAGGTCCCTCGTAATAATCTGATCGATATCACTAAAGAACGAAGGCAATGCATAGGCCGTAGAAGGGTAGAGAGATGTATGATCTGACATACGCATCAATCGATCTGAAGTAAATAAGATGGCCAACGTCCGTCCTTGTATGGCTTGCAAACGCTCTAGCGTACCTCGGTGCTCAGTTCTTGAAACTACATCCTCATTTACAAGCCAAGTAGGTGTCGTAAAGAGTTGTTTGTCCAAGAAGTCTACTGCTCTTTTCTGCTTCCCAACTTGAACTGGGACATATACCGGATCTTCTTGTTCATATGTCTTAAAGTCCTCGATGACCCCACCGACGTTAGCAGCTACATGACCCATATATCGGCGATATTGGCCAAATACGTTAGCATATAACTCCTCCATATCATCAAATCTCTTTCCATCCTCTCCAGTCCAATCCATCAACATAGGAACTATGCGCTTGAGATTTGCGATACCATATTCGCTTGCTTTCATGCTATCATCACCAAGATCTTCAGTCTGTGCCGATGGATCAAGCGGAAGTCCTCGTTGTCTACCATATCGGTATAAAGGATCATCTGCTCTTTCTTTTATCCATTCATTAAGTATCGGTAGCTCTTCATCAGAACTATTGGCTTCAGGTATCATCTTGTATCCATAGATAATAGACCAGAGATCGTATTCACCGATCTTAGGATAGAGTTGAGTCACACCATCTCCTGGTTGAGCGATATAGTTAAACCTCGCATAGTCCATGATTGAAGGTGCCGTGCCATGCGTATCTGTGAAAGATGCTGAGCGCAGAGAATCAACTGGAAAAGCAACGCTAGAACCCATGTTATGCGGAAGTCCAAGAGTATGCCCGACTTCATGAGCTGAGACAAATCTGATGAGCTCGCCCATGATCTCTTCTTTGACTTTTACTCCTCGTGCCTCTTTATTGATAGCAGAGGTTTGAACAAAATACCAGTTGCGTAAGAGGTTCATGATGTTATGATACCACATGATGTCACTTTCTAATATCTCACCAGTACGTGGGTCATGAACGTGAGGGCCTTGGGCATTTTGTATATCCGTTGTGATGTATCTGATGACACTATATCTCGCATCTTCTGGACTCCAGTCTGGATCTTCTTCAGGTGTAGGTGCATCTTTAGCTACGATGGCATCTTTAAACCCTGCAGCTTCAAAAGCTGGCACCCAATCATCAACGCCTTGCTTGATATAAGGCGCCCATTTTTTAGGCGTAGCTGGATCTATGTAGTAGACTATCTGCTTCTTAGGCTTTACTAATTCTCCACGAGCATATGCTTCTTCATCTTCTGGTTCCAACCTCCATTTTGTGATAAACCTATTGGTTAATGTCTTTTGTGCATCACTACCATAGTCTGTTTGTCTTATAGAAAAGTATCCAACCCTTGGGTCATAATGTCGCGATTGCATCGGTACTTCCGGGAGAACGATAAAAGACTGATTCATCTCCACTGAAAGGGTAGAAGTTAATTGATTATCAGGGATCTGATCACCTCCCCGATAGGTCAATACATGACTTACTTCTACGTTCGTCGGAAAGGCTTTGGTCGTATTAATATATGATCTACTCTTATCTACACCTTTGATACCAAATCTTCGCTCCTGAAAAGGATACATGGCACCTATCATGTCGATATCAGAATTAAAGAGCCCATCAACTTCTATGACATATCCTGAGCTATCGGCAGAGTAGGCCTTAATATCAAATATCTGAATGATCGGTTCAAAGTTGTTTTTAGTGACTGATTCGTAGATCGGTAGCTCTTCATCAGCAACACTGTTATAACTGACAGATCTAAGTAGAATCTTGTGATCCTTCTTTTGCCATCTGATCACTTGCTGTGGTCTAGACTTTACACCAGCTCCACCGAAGTTGAGATTCTTCACAAAGCCCTTGATCCTAGATACTACGAGGATTTCTTTTTCTAAGACACTATCGCCTATCTCAAAAAAGTGCTTGTCAACCACCTTGTGGACATTCCAAAGACCATCATCACTGATGGCTTCTTCCGTGATCACTTCATCGAAGGCTTTGATCTTGCCATCCTTTTTCTTCTCTTCCTTCGGTTTCTTCTCTTCTACTTTCTCTTCCACTTTCTTCTTCTTTTTGAAGATTTGAGCTTCTCCTGTGAAGGCGAGAGATAACAAAAAGATAGAGAATAACAATCTATAAATCAATGAGTAATGAGTCATTTGAGTCTTAATTTTCATGCAACTTAAAGAATAATACGTAGAAGAACAGAGAGAAGAAAGAAGGAAATAGAAATCTAGTTTGAGGACTTTTGTTCATCCAATTTTTCTACACTTTCGAGGACCTTTTTTGTGAGATCCGATTTATACTTCACTAAGCGCTCGGATAAGACAGAATCTGAAGTCCCCAGTATCTCAGCAGCTAGTATACCTGCGTTTTTTGCACCATCTAAAGCTACGGTCGCTACGGGCACTCCCCCTGGCATCTGTAAGATGCTAAGTACACTATCCCAACCATCGATACTATTAGATGAGTGGATCGGAACCCCGATAACTGGTAATACTGTCAAAGATGCCACCATGCCTGGTAAGTGTGCCGCACCGCCAGCCCCAGCGATGATTACCTTGATACCTCTTCCTCTTGCTTCCTTAGCAAAAGAATACATGCGATCAGGAGTCCGATGAGCAGATACGATGGTTATCTCATAATCTACTTGAAGAGAATCCAGCATCTCAGCTGCCTTAGACATAACTGGCAGATCTGACTGAGATCCCATGATAATAGAAACTAGTGGTGTCGACATATCAAGCGCTTACGACCCGAAAGGTACGCATGATGTCCTCATAATCAGCAATTAGCTTTTTAGAATCTTCACCTACCAAGGTTATATGGCCCATCTTTCTGAACGGAGAAGTTTGTTGTTTTCCATAGATATGGAGATGTGCGTGATTCTTCTGCAAGACTTTTTCATAGCCTTCGTAGATCGCTCTACCGTTATGATCAGGGCTCCCCAAGATATTGATAAGAAGCGATTTGTTAGTAGTTTTTGCATCACCTAGGGGTAATCCACCTATAGCGCGCAAGTGATTTTCATATTGGCTGCATACAGCAGCTTCTATCGTATGATGTCCACTGTTATGCGGTCTAGGTGCTACTTCATTGATGAGAAGATCTCCATCTGAAGTTAAGAACATCTCGATGGCTAGAAGACCTACTATGCCATACTCTTTAGTTGTCTTAATAGCGAGGTCCTTAGCTGCTTTGGTTAGCTTTTTTGTGATCGAAGCTGGAGCCTGTTGATACATCAGTAGATTAGCGGTTGGATGAAAAACCATCTCAACAGGATCATATACGACCATCTCGCCATCTGGATTTGTACAAGTGATAACTGCTAGCTCCTTTTTGATGTCGACTAAGTCCTCGATAACACAAGGCGCGTCAAAAGCTTCATCTAAGTCCTCTTCTTTCCTTATCACGTGTACACCTCTGCCATCATAACCATCCTTACATAACTTTTGGACCATCGGGTAGACAAGCTCTCCACTTTCGATAAGCGCTTCGAGTTCTTCTTTATCTTCTACAAGTCGAAATGCCGATGTAGGAAGCTGATGCTCTTCATAAAACTCTTTCTGGAGTCCTTTATCTTGGATAATAGCTAAGACACTAGGTTGAGGATAAATCTTCACACCATGTTTTTCGAGATTTATTAAGGCTTTTGTATTGACCTTTTCGATCTCTATAGTGAGCACCTCCTTTTCTGTACCAAACTTGATGACGTCATCAAATGTGGTGATATTTCCAAGTGTGAAATTCTGTGCGATTTTACCGACTGGGCCTAATACTGATTTATCCATGAAGCTCACGTCCATGTCTAGCCTTGTCGCCGCTTGAAACAACATCTTACCTAGTTGCCCGCCCCCCAAAATACCTATCTTCGTCATGTTGATGTAGTACAATTATGGCAAAAATATTAATAAAGAACGGATTAGTGATCAATAGGGGTGTATCTAAAGTGATGGATATACTTATTTCTGATGATCGTATCAAAAAGATTGATAATATCATAGACGAGAAAGTCGACCAAGAGATAGACGCACAAGGACTTTGGGTCCTTCCTGGCATCATCGATGACCAAGTTCACTTTAGAGAACCAGGACTAACATATAAGGCAGATATCAGATCTGAGTCAAGAGCAGCTTTGGCGGGTGGAGTAACATCTTTCATGGAGATGCCTAATACTAGGCCACCAGCTACCACTCAAGAACAGTTAGCTAAGAAATACGCCATAGGAGCGGAGAGTGCTATCACTAATTATTCATTCTTCATGGGTGCTTCTAATGAAAACATAGAAGAGGTTCTCAAGACGGATCCGACCAATGTCTGCGGTGTAAAAGTGTTCATGGGCAGTAGCACAGGTAATATGCTCGTTGATGATGAGCAAGTGCTTAATTCTATTTTTTCACAAGTGGATATGCTTATAGCAACACACTGTGAAGATGAAGAAACGATAAGAACTAATATGGCTCGCTACATAGAAGAGCCATCGCTATCGGCCAGTTATCACCCTATCATCAGGAGTAGGGAAGGTTGTTTGATCAGTAGTACTCTTGCCTCGGATCTTGCTAAAAAGCATGGTACAAGACTTCATATCCTCCACATCAGCACGGCAGAGGAGTTAGCTCTTTTTGAACCTGGTCCTGTGAAGGGTAAGAAGATTACCAGTGAGGCTTGTGTGCATCATTTGACATTTACAGATGACGACTACACAATCCTTGATAACAAGATCAAATGTAACCCTGCGATCAAGTCAGCAGTTGACCGAGATGCGATCTGGGAAGCCCTTATAGAAGATCGGATTGATGTCGTGGCGACTGATCATGCACCACATACTATAGAAGAAAAAGCAAAGGGGTATCTCGAAGCTCCGAGTGGACTTCCTCTTGTACAGCACAGTCTGACGCTGATGTTATCCCATTATCACGATAGAAGGATTGTCAAGGAGAAGATAGTTGATAAGATGTGTCATGCAGTAGCAGACCTATTTGACATCTCTGATCGAGGTTATCTCGATGAGGGCAAGAAAGCTGATATACTCATCTGCGATCCAAATCTAACTCATACCATCTCTAAGGATAATATCAGATATAAGTGCGGATGGTCGCCTTTAGAAGGTAGAGAGTTTCGAGGTAAGGTCACTCACACTTTCGTAAATGGTAAGCTCAAATATGCAGGTGATAAAATCCTAGATGAATCTCCAGGAGAACGCTTACTCTTTGATCGCTAGAAACTAATCTTTCCTGTCTTTGCAGCTAATGACTCTTTTAGACTAATCATCTTGAGTGCCGCGATAGCAGACTCTTGTCCTTTTGAGCCGTGGCTTCCATCAGCTCGTGCTATTGCTTGTTCGCGTGTATTAGTCGTGAGTACTCCAAAGATTACAGGTATACCACTCACAAGGCTGATCTGATTTATCGAACGTGCTATGGTATGATTGATATAGTCATCGTGCTTCGTCTGGCCTTGGATTACACATCCTAAGCAGATGACAGCATCTTGCTTTTCTGAACTACCTAGCACGAGCTTCGCTCCCATAGGAAGCTCATAGCTACCTGGTACTTTATGAATTTTTATAGAGGATGCATCTACTCCTGCATCTTTAAGCTCCTTGACGCACGAGGCCTCGAGCATATCGATGATCTCAGAGTTCCATTCGGAACAAACTATAGATATGCGCAATGCACCTATGTCCTTGAGTGGGTAATCTTTTGAATTGTATAAGCTGTAATCCGCTTCAGCCATAACTTACTTAAGCATCGAGATATACTTCGAAGCATCACCTGCCTCAGCAGATCCAGGAAAATCATTTGATATCCTTTCGAATGCCTTCAAGGCTTCATCATTTTTTCCAAGAGTTCTTGCTAGAAGTCCCGCCTTATTCAAGTAGTAGGGTGAAAGCTCATTGTTCTTTGGACCAGAAGCTGCTTTCTGATAATACGACAAGGCTTTTTCCATATCCTGCTTTTCAGATGCGGCGTCTCCCATGGCACCGAACTTCGTGATAGTAGTTACATTACCCTTAGGGCTATAACTATCTAGATATGTCAGTGCATCATCGTATCTATTCAAGTTGAGGTAACAGATACCAGTATAATACTTCGCTAGATTAGCAGCTTTAGTACCACTGTAATTATCGATGATATCAAGAAATCCATCAAATCCTGCACCCGGACTTTCTAATGCAAGAGCAAATGAATCTCTTTGAAATTGATATTCTGCCTTATACATCTGAGCCATAGCTGTTTTCTCTCGTGGCTCCTGATAAGCGATTTTATAGATCAAATAGCCTGCTATCAAAAGAAGAACTAATCCAACAGCTCCCAAGATTTTCATCTGGTTCTTCTCGAAGAAACTCTGTGCTGCTTCTTTAGCCTCGACGATGTCTACTAGTATCTCTTCTTCGTTCTTTTTAGGCTTTCTGCTTTTCCCCATTTCGGTAAAAATTTGCGCAAAAGTAGTGTTTTCTACTCAGCTATGAGTAGTGTTTACATATTAGAATTATCAATAATATAGTACTTGGTAAGATTTTATAGCTACCAAGTAGATTCTAGGACATTTACTAGCTCGTACTTGAAGTACTTAGTCCCTGATATATGGATAATCTTCTTGTACGTAGTTATGCGTATATAACTCTGAAGCATCCGGTAGAGGAGAGGCCTCAGCGAACTCTGCTGCTTTAGTAATCTCTTCCTTAATCTTATCCTTGATAGCTTGTATCTCTTT
>CAZXIE010000052.1:13904-22642 GCA_964640065.1 uncultured Saprospiraceae bacterium | reverse complement strand
AATTCCCCTGGGGTGTAAAACCCCAGGTCTATCGCAGTTGCGATCGGGCCAACTAGCCTTGACAGTGGGTTTTATACCCACTGTGTGCAATGCTGGAAATACAAGACTTCCCGATACCACAACAAAAATTCCCTGGGGTGTAAAACCCCAGGTCTATCGCAGCTGCGATAAGGCCAACTGGCCTTGACAGTGGGTTTTATACCCACTGCTATTAGCTGACATGCAAACTCTACCAAAATATAATGACTCCCCTGGGGTATAAAACCCCAGGTCTATGGCACCCCCCATAGCACCCACCACTTTTTTTACTCACCTTTGAGCCAAAGAAATCCCATAGATGGAGACTACCTCTACTTCGCTTATCCCTCTTCGAAAAATACAGGAAGCACGCCTTGTGCTAAAAGATGTAATCAAGCCTACCCCACTCGAGTATAATCGTAGTCTCTCTCGCCAATATGGGGCTAACGTCTACCTCAAGAGAGAAGACTTACAAGTGGTCAGGTCTTTTAAGATAAGAGGTGCTTACTACAAGATGTCACAACTCACAAAAGAGGAAGTAAGCAAAGGTATCGTCTGTGCGAGCGCGGGTAACCATGCACAAGGTGTGGCGATGGCTTGTGCTAAGCTCAATATCCGTGGTATCATCTTTATGCCCACTACAACTCCCAAGCAAAAGATTAATCGTGTAGAGCACTTTGGTGAGGGTATGGTTGAGATCAGACTTATCGGAGATACTTTCGATGATAGCGATGAGATGGCAAGGATCTACTCCAAGGATCAAGACATGTCGTTCATACATCCCTTTGATGATGAAGATGTCATCGCAGGTCAAGGTACTGTAGCTCCAGAAATCCTGGAGGATGCAGACTTTAGTGTTGACTATCTCATCGTCTCTGTTGGTGGTGCGGGCTTGATATCTGGTATGGCAAGCTACTTCGATGTGCTAAGTCCTGATACGAAGATCGTGGCTGTCGAAGCCACTGGTGCTGCCTCTCTGAAGGCTGCTTTAGATCAAGGAAAGGTGGTCACGTTAGAAGATATAGACAGCTTTGCTGACGGCATCGCAGTGAAGAAGGTTGGTAAGATTCCTCTAGAGATCTGCAAACAAACTATCGACGAGCATATCCTTGTGCCTGAAGGAAAGATGTGTGCTACGATACTGTCTCTTTATAATGAAGAAGCCATCGTCGTAGAACCAGCATGTGCCAGTACTATCGCAGCACTTGATGATCTTACTGATGTTATCAAAGACAAAAATGTAGTGTGTATCCTGAGTGGTGGTAATAACGATATCACGCGCATGGAAGAAATCAAGGAGCGCGCGATGATGTATGAAGGCAAGAAGCACTACTTCATTGTACGATTTCCGCAAAGGGCAGGAGCTCTTAAGGAGTTTCTAGATCTCTTAGGGCCTACTGATGATATTGCAAGATTTGAGTACACCAAGAAGACTAATCGCGATAGTGGTCCGGCATTGATCGGTATAGAGATCAAGCACAAAGATGACTTTGAGCCATTAGTCGCTAGGATGAAAGAAGCGAATATCGACTTCCAACATCTCAATAAGAGTCCACTACTCTTTGAGATGCTCGTATGACTTATAGAAAGGCAACATTTACGAAAGTGAGATGAGTACTTATCTTATAGTCCTCCGAGAAAAGTAAATTGTGCTACTAATTCATCACTCATGAAAGATATAAGAGGAGATTTTCCAAGCCTGCATGTTAAGGATAACGACAAGTCAAGGATATATCTCGATGGTCCGGCGGGCACTCAAGTTCCGACTCAGGTGATAGATGCTATCAGTGGCTACTATCTAAGATCTAATGCTAATACGCATGGAGCATTTGTGACAACTCATGAGACTGACGAGGTGATGGATGATGCCAGATCAGTCATGGCAACCATGCTAGGTGCCAGTGGAGCGCATAACATCTCCTTCGGTCAGAATATGACGACCCTGAACTATAGTCTTGCAAGAGCCATAGGAAGGCATCTCCAAACTGGTGACGAGATACTCATCACTCAGTTAGATCATGAAGCTAATCGGGGACCATGGTTGTCTCTTCGGTCGGAAGGCATCGTCGTCAGAGAAGTAAGGCTACAGCAAGATGGTACTCTTGATTATGACGATATGAAGGAGAAAATCAATGAGCGTACAAGACTCCTGTGCATGGGTTGGTCTTCCAATATAACTGGCACTGTCAATGATGTAAAACTCGCACGACAGCTCACACATAAGGTCGGTGCTTGGTTGCTCGTAGATGCTGTACACTATGCACCACACTTTAAGATCGATGTAACCACTCTTGGCTGCGACTTCCTACTTTGCTCGGCGTATAAGTTTTATGGGCCACATGTGGGTATCTTATATGCTAAAACTGGACTTCTAGATCAGTTACCTACCGATAGACTGAGAACGGCTGCACAAGAGGCACCTTACTCTATCGAAACGGGAACGCTGAATCATGCTGCTATCGCTGGGGTGAGTGCTGCAGTGAGATATATGTCCGCGCTTGGTAACGGATCTTCACTTAAGGCTCAACTTACTGAAGCTTATGAAGTGATCGGAGATCATGAAGGTGCCCTCATCGATCAACTATATAAAGGTATCGCCGATATCAAGGGCCTTACTATCATAGGTCCAAGCACCGATGTAGACCATCGTGCTCCTACCCTCTCTTTCTATCATGAGAGACTACGATCATCGGAGATCTGTGCTGCTCTTTCTGCTAAAAATATATTTGCTTGGGACGGACATTTTTATGCGCTACGTGCCTCTGAGGTTTTAGGTCTTGAAGAACGTGGAGGTGTAACTCGTATGGGTATATCAGCCTATACGACAGCTGACGAAATCGATACAACCATACAAGAAGTAAGCAAAATATCTGGCTAATCGGCGGATATCAAAAGTTAACACAAGAGACCATAAGGAAGAGTAGATAATCAGTATCTTACAGTGCTACTGCATTCGAAGTATGATAAAAATATTGCTTACCGATGATCATGTTATCGTTAGGGACGGTATAAAAACACTGCTCAAAAACGAAAAAGATCTCCACGTTGTCGCTGAGGCTAATAATGGCCAAGAAGCGCTAAATGTATTATCCAAGGAAAAGGTTGATGTCGTCCTCATGGATATCAATATGCCTGGTATCGACGGACTCAAAGCCAGCGAAGTAATCAAGGAAAAATATGCATCAGTAAAGATCATAGCGCTCACGATGTATCGTGAGATGCATATGGTAGAGGCTATGTTCAAAGCAGGTGCAAAGGCGTACCTCCTGAAGTCTTGTAGCAAAGAAGAACTGATCAGCGCCATCAAAGATGTACATGAAGGATCAGAATACTTAGAAGAAGCACTTCGTGATGACTTCTCCTCCTATATCAACAAACCCGTATCCAAGTCGCAGCTTCAAGGACCTTCCGTAAGTAAGAGAGAAAAAGAAGTTTTACAGCTGATCTCTGAAGAACATACCACAGCAGAGATCGCTGAAAAGTTATTCATATCCGTGACTACAGTGGAGACCCATAGAAAAAATATGCTCAAAAAACTTGGCCTTCGTAATACCGCCGGCTTGATGAGATATGCCTTTGAGCATAGTTTGTTATCATGACTTTCCTACACTCACTGCGCCTCACCACTCTTAGCTGCCTCCTGCTTTTTTCTTCAAGTCTGAGCGCTAACATACCTATGTTAGATCTCTCAGAGTTGAGTGATATGATCTCCTTAAGCTCTGAGCTGATCGGACATATAGAAGATCGAGACTATAGTCTTGATATAGAGGATGTCTATAAGCATCCTGAGGCTTTTGAAGCGGTACCTGCTAACCGGATCTATGGTTCTTATCCCGCTGCTCACTGGTTGGCTTTTGATATCGAAGGCGATAAGGACATGCTTTTTGATATATTTCTGGAGATAGCTAATGCTCATATCGGGGATTATCAACTATGGATGTATAAAGGCGCGACACCCTTATATCATACGCGACAGGGAGACAATTATAAATTCAGTAATCGCTTTATCGCACATAACTTTTTCATCCATCGATTACCTTTTGAAGATGGACCGATACGACTCATCTTCCGGATAGATCAGGAAGGTCAGGAGACTAACTTCCCCATCACTTTTTATCGTAACGCACAGTTCGTTAGGCATACTCTCCAATACAAGATTATACATGGGCTTGTGATCGGATTATTCCTTATCACGACGATCATCACCTTATGCCTCTACTTTGTTAATTGGTACAAATACTTCCTTTATGAGGTGATCATCTCGATAGCAAGTGTGATGTACGTCCTTTCTGAAGAGGGATATGGTCTGATGTTTTTTTGGCCTAATCATCCTGTGCTTAACGGGTATTCGCGACCACTGTCTATCGGGATTATCGTAGTCTTTAGTCTCCTTTTCACGCTTGACTTCATCGAGCTTAAGCGTGCCTCTAAGACCTTCATGAAGATAGCTAAGGTGATGATCGGGATATATGTGGCGTATTGGTTATTCGCCCATCCTATCGATGTTTTTAATCTCCGCACTTCCGTAAATATTGGTTTGATTATATCCATATTCTTAGTGCTAACAATCATCATATCTGTCTATACTGCCTTCATCTCATTGTGGGCATGGGTCAAGCTGAAGAGTACAGATGGGATGATCGTATTCTTCATATTTATGGCTACTATCCTAGCCTTACTAGTCAGACTCTTTGCGCTACAAGGCATCGGTCTTTCCTCGGACTGGATACTTCATACAGGATTTATAACTCGCGCTATACATGTTCCCCTACTCGGTGGATATATCATCTATACAGCTATCAAGGCTCTCCAAAGGAGCAGAGATGAGCAGATCTCCTTACTAGAGGAGCGAAGTGAAAGGAGTAAAGCATTCATAGAAAGGATAGACTCTGAGCGACAGCGGATCTCTATGGCACTACATGATTCTGCTGGTAGTATCGTCACGGGCATCCAAAATAATCTTAGGATGTTCAAAGAAGAACAAGCAGATATCGGACATAATGATCACTACCAAGAGAGTCTCCGACTAACGAGTAAGCTACAAGAAGAAATAAGACATATCTCTAATGACCTGCTGCCGAGCTCCATACTAAAGCTTGGTCTCCGCTCTGAGATACAACGCATCCTCTCTACACTAGAAAGCACGTATGATCTTACCACCAGGTTAGAAACTAATGATAAGACGGATATAGATATCGATCAGAAGATCATCTTCCACCTATACTACATCGTGAGAGAGTCTCTCGATAACATCGTCAAGTATGCAGAGGCTAGTTCCGTCCTCATCCAATACTATATCTACGATGAGGAAATCAATCTACTGATCGAGGATGACGGTAAAGGCTTTAGGAAAGAAGAAGTTCTAGAAAGAAGAGGTAATGGTCTCAGAAATATGGACCTACGAGTCGGTTGGCTAAAAGGTGAGATAGATATCTACTCTGAGGAAGGTACAAGCATAAGTATCAATATACCTTTGACAGATATCAAGTAGACGGATATATTTGCGTCTTTATATACCAAGCATATGAAGTGGATAGGATATATAGTACTCCTCTGTGGCATCATGAGTTGTCAGAGTGGACCGACTCTGAGCTCTGAAAAATTTGCCTACTCAGTTTTTGCTGGAGGCAAATTCGGTTATGCTTGTTATCGTACACCAGCCATCATAAGAGCTAATAACAATCGTCTTTTAGCATTTGCGGAAGCGAGAAAAAATAGTTGTGATGACGGCGGTGACGTAGATATCGTGATGCGCTCCTCTAGAGATGAAGGCAAGACATGGAGCGACATGATCATCGTCTGGTCAGACAGCACTAATACTTGTGGTAACCCGACACCTGTCATCGATCGCCGGTCAGGACATATTCACTTGCTGGCTACTTGGCACCATGGTACCGATACACAACAAAAGATCGAAGCTGGAGAGAGTCGTGATACGCGGAGAGTCTATGTAATCAGATCCAACGACGATGGCTTGAGTTGGTCATATCCGAGGGAGATCACACCGGCCGTAAGCCAACCTAACTGGTCTTGGTATACGACAGGCCCTGGTTCTGGCCATCAGATCACTCAAGGTAAATATGCCAACCGCCTCATCGCCGGCTGTACTCATAAGGTGTCCGGATCTAGCTCATCGTCCTCGCATGCCATCTTCTCTGATGATAATGGAAGCACTTGGCAGCTCGGAGGTATAGCACCTGCAGAGATGGTCAGCAATAGCGAGATAGCGGAGACCTCCATTGGAGATCTCATCATGAACATGAGAAGCGATGACGACAGTCAATCTAGAAAAGTCGCAACCAGCACTGATGGCGGAGCAAGCTGGCAAAATATAACTGACGATGCCAACCTAGTAGGCCTAAGCAATCAAGCAAGCCTACATACTCATAAGATGGAAGGACATCATGCCATCGTCTTTAGTAATCCTGCAGACCCAGTAGAAAGGAAGAGTATGACCGTCAGAGTTAGTTATGATGATGGCAAGACATGGGATCAGAACTTACAGATCGGTAAGTCCAAATCTGCGAACTCAGATCTTGTAACCGTCGATGAAGGTAGATTAGGCATCCTCTATGAAGGAGGAGTAAATCACCCCAACGAACAAGTGGTATATACGAGGCTGCCTCTTGATATAGACTAGTCTCCGTCTTTGAGGAGTTTATAGCGGAACGAGTCTCTGAGCGCTTCCCAGCTGGCTTCGATGATATTAGGATCTGCTCCACTCGTCCACCAAGTATCTTTTTCATCAGAAGACTTGATCAATACTTGGGTGATAGACTCTGTACCACTTCCAGTCTGAAGGATACGGACCTTATAGTCTTGTAGTTTTACATCTTTTAGGATCGGAAAGTGTGCTCCAAAAGCTTGACGAGCAGCTTGATCAAGAGCTCCTACTGGACCTTGAGATTCGGAGACTGCGATCTTTACTTCTTCCTCTCCAGTGAGTTTCAACTTAACAACGGCCTCAGAAAGATTCTTTTTCGTGTCTCGCACGACTTCAGATATAATCCGATAACTCACCAACTCAAATATATCTTGATGATCAAAGAAGTGTTCATGAAGTATTACATAAAAGGAAGCATCAGCATTCTCAAACTCATGTCCTTCGTTCTCGAGCTGCTTGATCTTTGTTACAAAGGATTTCATGAGTGGACTCTTACGATCTACATCGATACCCATCTTCTTCGCCTTCATCTGTATACTCGTACCGCCTGACATATCTGAAAGGAGGATGCGTTGTTCGTTACCAATTTTTTCAGGTCGCATATGCTCATAACTATGAGCGACCTTCTGAGCAGCATTAGCATGTACTCCGCCTTTATGAGCGAAGGCACTTTTACCTACAAAGGGAGATCTTCTCGATGGCACTCTATGAGCCAGTTCATCAACATAATTACTTAGTGACTTGAGATTATCCATGCTCTTGGCTGACGATAACTGATAGTTCAACTTAAAGTATAGATTAGGCATGATGCTAGTGAGATTGGCGTTACCAACTCTTTCTCCATAACCATTCAGCGTTCCTTGGACCATAGTCGCTCCTCCTTGGACACCAGCTAAAGACACGGCGACACCTAATCCACAGTCGTTGTGACAGTGCACGCCTATGTTAGCATCTGGAAAATGCCTCTTGACAGTTTCTACGGTACTTTCTACTTCTTCCACTTGACGACCACCATTAGTATCACAAAGTGTGATGTAGTGTGCTCCTCCTTCGATAGCAGCTTGCAGAGTCTTAAGTGCATACTCAGGATTATCAGCATAGCCATCAAAAAAGTGTTCTGCATCATAGATCACTTCACGTTGCTTCTGCACTAGATAGCTAACAGAATCTTTAATCATCGCTAAGTTCTCCTCAGGACTCACGTGAAGTACTTCTGTAACATGAAGCAACCAAGACTTACCGAATATCGTAACAACAGGCGTATCAGCCTCAAGAAGCATAGCTATCTGAGGATCATCAGCACAAGCGATACCAGCACGACGTGTAGATCCGAAAGCCGCAACCTTAGCATGATTAAATTGTACAGACTTGATACTCTTAAAGAAGTCCATATCTCGTGGATTAGAACCAGGCCATCCTCCTTCGATATAGTCTATACCAAAGTCATCCATGCGCTGAGCAAGTTTCACTTTATCAGCTGCACTAAATGAGATACCTTCTGCCTGCGTGCCATCACGCAGTGTAGTATCATATATCAATATGTGATTATGGGACATACCTTCACCTTCATGATATCGGAACTTCCGACGCTAACAAAGATGAGAAAAAATGGGTTACTGGATCGAAGACGACATGATAAGCGCGTAGTTTGACAAGGGATTTTAATCCTAGAAGTTATAGGAAAACCAGAAGTACAAGTCTGTCGCGAGACGCGAAAGACAACACTAGGTTTGACAATGGGTTTCAATCCATTGTTCATTATGATCTCAAGGGACTAAAGCCCCTTGTCACATCAAAGATAAGTTGCGAGTCTCCACGCAACGCTCACCATATACAAATCCGAGCATGCATAAAGGTTGAGAAAAGTCTAGCGCCAGGAGACGCAAGACAACGTTCCTTTTATGAATTCCGACACCTTACATCCCTCTTTCAATTATGAGAGAGGGACGATAGATCTCGCTTGACGATCCCGATAGCTATCGGGATGGGTGAGTACCAGTCTGTCGCGAGACGCGAAAGACAACGCAGCAGTGGAAGTCTTCAAAGTTAAGTTGCG
>CAZXIE010000052.1:12163-13804 GCA_964640065.1 uncultured Saprospiraceae bacterium | reverse complement strand
GTGTTAATTTGGATTAGGTTGATAATTCAAAAGACGGAGCATTTCTCGATGTAATATAGTCGCTGTCTCAGGTCCACAGGAGTTGATTTCACCATATGGAGATTCCTCATACTCATAGATATAAGGTGCTTTTTCATCCCATTCTGACTTGGGGATGGCATAACCTACCATATCATTGGCCAACCCTATCATAAAATTGAATTCTCCGCCCATAAGAGGTCGAATCGGTGGAGTCTCTTGAGGAGCAATGGTAAAATCCTGCCCCTCTGGCGCTTCTATCCCACCATCTGCAACCTCAGGATATAACTCGGAAGGGTGAAACAAAAATTGAGCTGGACCAATCTCCATCCATGCTACTTCTGATCGCATAGTCCACCAACCACATAAACCTCGATCAAACACACCCAATGCAGCCGCCAGTCGGTATAGCCGATTATGAAGAGGGATTTTTATGCTGTTGGCCTTAAGGCTCATCTTCGTGTTATGGATCTCAACAATGTGAGTAGAATCCTCTAAAGCAGCTAGTGACAACAAGGCTAATTGTTCACCTTGTGCTCGTGCCTTATCAAAAGAAGGAGCCACATAGGTAGTATCACTGAAAGGATCTTCTATGCCAAATGATGGTGATGTAGTCATCAATCCTCCGATATTACCATTGGCATAGATAGTAATCCCACCTAGACCCTCTCGGATGATGGAGTCCCCATGGGTGATGCCATCCTCCATACCTTCACGGACATAATGACAAAAGTCAGAGCTGATCTGAAGGTTTTTATCCCAAGTGGTTTCAGGATGATTGCCCCATACTACGAGCGTACCTAGCGTGGTATCTACATCTCTATCTATGGCATGCATAAGACGTATACCAGCGTCTAGCACTTCGGGTTTTCGACTATCCTCAACAAGATGCTGCGCACCTGTCAAATCTTGTGCAAATCGTAAGAACGACGGTCTTAGGTTTTGATTGGCGGCAGCGATGGCGCTAGTCGTTCGATCTATGACGTACTGTTTATAGTCAGGATCTACACCACTTCTGAAGTAGCTATCGCCCCACATGCCTATCAAATCTGGACCTTCGTGAGTATGCGTACTCGCTATAATCACATAGTCTATATCAGTCGTTTTGGATATCCTGTTCCTGATTTCTATGATTTCATCACTTCCATATCCAATCACATCTAGCACGGCCAAAGCTATTTTATATCCATTGTTTTCAAGGACCATAACTCTCACCCAGAGATCATCGTGTACACCTTGTGCTGGGCGATTATTCTGAAATCCTGCCATCCATACTGGATCAAATTTTCCATTTTGATTTACATCTTCATATGTGTCTCCCTTGTCAGGAAAGTACTGACCATCTTTATCAGCATCAGTCCATCTATCAGGGACTTCAGGAGTGATAGTCAGTGCGGCAAAACCAGCTGACAAGGAAGATGCTTCTACAGGATGATGATCTATAGCTAGCCAATAGTCAGCATGTCGATCTCTCAGCTGAAGGATAATGACCATAGCCAGTACTATCGCCAGAGCTACTAATGAAATTCCGATGTACTTGATCCAGTTCACGACAAGTAAGATATGTTTCTTTGAGAAAAAGGAAGAACATGAGAAGTGAGTAGTAAGTCAGACCTGACAGAG
>CAZXIE010000052.1:0-12063 GCA_964640065.1 uncultured Saprospiraceae bacterium | reverse complement strand
CCTACATCTTCTCTGATCCCCTTTTCCTTTTCTTCCACAAGTGAAAACATGCCTTCGATAGCCATATTGTTCACATGGTCATCGAGGTCTGGATTTAGCTTTTTCTGGAAGGGTACTTTGTTATATGCGTTTACTGCCTTATTCCAGATGGATCGTGCATCTACTTCATCGAGAGCAGATTGGATGATAGGCATAAACTCTTCATAGAGTTTCTTACCAGATGTGCTTTGCAGATATCTGGTAGCCGCATCCTGCTCACCCATCAAGATGTTAGTCGCATCTTTAAAGCTCATTTGTTTGATAGCCTCTAGGAATATCGGACCTGCCTTTTTCGCTGACAGTTCAGCAGCCTCATTCATCTTAGCGACGAGGTCTTTCTCTACATTCGTCAGACCTGGCAGTTTGGAAACTGTACTCACTATCTTTCTTGCATCCTCAGGGACTAATATCTTATAGGGGCTCTCGAAGTAACCATCGGCCTGAGATAAAGAAGATACGGCTTCATCAACGCCTATCTGTAGTGCTTCTTTGAGACCACCGCTGACATCTAAGTCGGAGTCATCGACCCCCACCACTTCTTTGGCCTTATCTAGCAACTTACCAAACTGTGCATGAGCAGCAGTAGTCGTTACTATCAATCCTAGTACGAGGAACATCTTCAAAAATCGTGTAATATCTATCATACTCAACTAACGCCAGATGTGGTTGAAATATTCACGGAAGTGTGATTTTAAGCGAACATTAAGAAGTGCTATGCTTTGTATGCTAGCTAGTTGACATCTACCCACGTGGCACCATCTAGGTAGCGCAAACCTACTCGGCCATCTTGACGATTAGAGCCGTCATCAAGATAGATGAGAAGTTCATAGCTTTCATCTGGTACCGATGATCTTACAGGTAAGTGAGAGAAACCATCGGGTCCTTGCTCTCCATCTACTCCCTGAGGGCCAGGAGGGCCAGGATCACCTTCGTCACCTGTTATACCAGGAGGACATGCAGGTCCAACAGGACCGCTTGCTCCCATCGGGCCAGCAGCACCATCCGGACCTTTCAATCCTTTCAAGCCAGGCATACCAGAATCTGCTGTCAAAGCAAAGTTTGCGATCGGCACTGAAAGCAACGGAAGGTTGCTAAGGATCTGATAGTTACCGGCATTATCAAGATCTATCTCGATCTGAGACCAGTAGCTTCCCATAGACCAATTTACTTCTGCAAAACTTCCAAAGACAGGATTTCCTCTCCCTATGTCGATCATATAATGACCAATAGATGAAGCAGTCGTGGTGTGTGTTTCTTGATACACCTCGAGACCATCAGCTCCACCTTCGATAAGGGTAATCCTGAGATCTAAGGATTGATCTGATAGCAAGTTACCGACGTCATCGGCAGCGATCCCTTGGTACTTAAATGCAAGAGGAGACTGAGCATACATAGATGCTGAACATAAAAGCGAAAGGAGAAGTAGTGTGAGTAGTCTCATAAGTCTACCCATTTATCAATATCAAAATACCTATATCCTAGCTGTCCATCACTGCGATTAGTACCATCGTCTAGGTAGAGTTGTCCATTGACAGGTGTAGATGGTGGCTGACTAGTCTTCCCAAGTCTGTCAAGCCCTGCAAAACCTTGAGGTCCTTCTTGACCTACCGCTCCTGGTGCTCCAGTAGGACCTTTTTCTCCTTGCTTTATAGGACCACAGCATAAATCTGGAGGGATCACACCGGGATCTCCCGGATCACCAGTTTCCCCGGGAGGTCCATTGGGCCCTTGTGGTCCAGCAAGGTTTCCAGAAAATCTTGTATGAAGCGCATAGGGCACTGACATGAGTTGAGTAGATCCCAAAAAAGTAAAATCATCTTCACCCTCCAATTGAGTGCTTACAAACATCCTATAGGTGACTCTGCCAAGATCTAGAAAAGCAAGATTACCACTAAGAGCTCTTCCTTGTCCTATGGCGATGGAGAACAAACCAGACTGATTGGTTGTGATGAAGTGATCTTCTACGTAGGAGCTGTCCTCTATGGATTCGCCGATGACAACTCTTAGTGTAACCTCTTCATGAGATACCACTTCATCATCGATTACTAGTAAACCTTGATAAGGAAAGGCTATCGGTGCTTGCCCTGAAGCGACTAGACTCCCCATAACCAGCAATAGGATAGATATGTAGTCACGTATCATCATAGATCTATCCATGTTGCTCCTACATATACTCTCATCCCTATCTCTCCATCAGCCGTATTTGTACCATCGTCGATATAGATCTGACCAGCACTAGGATTATCTGGTGGACTTGGTTGCTTGACAAGTACAGTACTTCCATCTTCTCCCCTATTACCTTGTGGACCTTGTGGTCCCTGAGGGCCTTGTGGTCCTACTGCTGGACTTGGGCCTTGTGGACCACATGGGCCTATGCGTCCAGGTAGACCTTTCTCTCCTTTCTCTCCTTGTTCTCCAGAAGGACCTGCAGGTCCTATCATCGTGCGATCTGCGTGATGAGCAAAAAGTGCATATGGCACAGACAATAATTCAACCTCCCCGAGTGATGCAAAACCACTACCATCATCAAATTCTAAACCTAGAAAGTAACTACTCGCTCCCCAGTCTATAGCTTCAAAATCTGAGGAAGGATTCATACCACCTCCTATCGAGATCGTAAAAAATCCCAAAGGCGAGGTCGTAATAGAATGGTCCTCGGTGTACACAGCCCGTCCACCAGTTCCATCTAATAGCGATGCACGGATCTCAATCTCACGATCACCTAGTACTTCACCATCATCAGATAGAATTACGCTTTGAAAATTAAACTCTGTAGGTGCCTGCCCCGTCAAACTAATAGTGAGCGAGCATAAAGCCAAGATGATATATAGATAGATATATCTCATCGCTTGATTGTAAATTTATTCACCACAGCTCCTTCAGTTGTTTCAACTCTTGCTAAGTAGATTCCTTGAGGAAATAGATGAACACCAAATGCAACTTCTATATTAGAACTGGATGGTTGGTCGATGAGACACCTGCCATACATATCAAAGACTTTTACTGAAGATGCGATCTGCCTTACCTCGTCACTTAATCTTACTGTTAAGACATCACTTGCCGGATTAGGATATATAGTAATCCCTTTTTCTAATCTAGGATCCACTGAAGATGTCTGAAGGGCATCTTCAACACATGTTATCGTTATAGCTTGAGCAGCGATAGAACAAGGACTTTCAAATCCTGCTTCTACAAAATCAAAATCCACCACCTGTCCATCTTGATGGTCAAAGGCTACACTCTTAGCATAGTAAGGATCATATATGGTACCATCGTCAGTCCTAATAAAGAAGAAGAGCTCTCCATTATCACACGTTTCAAAAAAGATCTCGCCTGATTGTCTACTACAGTCCGCTACTATCTCTTCTGGCAACAACGCATAGAGTAGTCCTTGTGAAAGGATAAGATCTTCTGATGAAGATGATGCACTTATCGGCTCTCCAAGAGATCCGTATAACATCACCTCATCGTTTTGTAAGAGATGACCAGTTGAAGAAATCACGAAAGGGCCTAGACTTTGTGCTGAAAGGCTGCAGATCAGGCACATAGCGCATATGATGCCAAAAACACTCGGCAATTTTAGATTAGGTAACACGACCTTAAGTTATGGTAACTATGATGGCATGTCGATTTTATTAACACTATTAACATAATCATAGAATTAGAAAGATCATGCGATATCAGACGTCCAGCCACCACCATTCTTTTCAGCTTGGCGTCTTTTGGCTCTTTCGAGGAGTGTTTCTTCAAAAGTGTCGCGAGGTAGAAAGTATTCGTCTGAGGCTTTTTCATCTTTCCAAGGGTCAGTCTCTTCCTCATCATCTTCGCGATTATTTCTCATGAAATATGCGATGATGATACCGACGATGCCACCAAAGAGATGACTCTCCCAGGAGATACCTTCTTTGGTTGGAAAGACACCTAAGAACAGACCGCTGTATAGGAACACCATGATAAGAGCGAGGATGATCGACTTGACATTTCTTCTAAAGAGACCCGTCCAAAAGACAAATGAAACGAGGCCATATACTACGCCACTCGCTCCGATATGGATCACATTGGGTCTTGCAAATGCCCATACTGCTATCCCAGTCAATAAGTAGATGTAGAAGATGCTCCGATATGCGATCTTCTTATAGAAGAATAATATCATGAGGCTCATCACAAAGAGAGGAACACTATTAGATATCAAGTGCTGAAAATCTCCGTGTATAAATGGTGAGGTAAATATCCCGAGCACCCTAGAGGTATCTCTTGGCATCAAACCAAAGACTCCTGACCTCACGACTCCACTGATCTTTAAGAAGTGGATAATCCATAAGGATAGTACCAGATAAGTAGGTAACTGAATTATCTCAAGTATAGATCTCTGAGGCCTAGCCATGCGATATCAATCTAAAGATATCGTCTCCTTACCAACTTAATAAAGGTGGCCGCTTTTTTCTTGCGCTTAGGATTAGTCCAGTCATACTTAGCCGCAGGACCTTTAGACAAGTATGCTTTCGCTTCCGCAAATGAGGTATACTCGTTAAGCGTATCGGCAGTCGACTGAAAATGCTGTTGATCTCCTTTGAAAAGCTCATTGATTGTTAAGATGCGCTCATTGATGCCCATAGACTTAGCTATGTCTTGTATCGGAGTATTAGCAAATCTCTGAGAAATATCATTGAGCTTAGACTCGGCAAAGAGTTCTTCCATGTCAGGATCTACATCTCTGAAGGTGGCAACAGGTTGCTGAGCGACCGCCGGCGACGGGTGATGACCATTGGTCGAAGGTGCATGAGTTGCATGACCATTAGAAGATGGCGTGGGTACTTGGACTGGAGGTATAGTTGGCAGCGCATCTACTACTTCTGTATCAGCGACTCTTGGCTTGGGCTCTTCTTTCTTAACCTCCTTGATAGGTGCAGAAGAATTAGGTTGATCGAGTCTGATAATCTCGTAGAGATCTCGGACATATTCTAGTATAAGATCTTTCTCTAGAGAAGAGAATGATCCACCTCCATCTGCAACTCCATCATGGATCGCATTTATCTTTTTTAGAAGTACCTTTGATTTGTCGAAGTTCATAATCTTAAAAAGGTGATTTTCGCCTGTAGATATTACGTATCATACAGAAAAATATAACTGCTAAAGTGTGTATCACAGTATCCTAAGAAGGTGATATTTACGAAAGTGGTAGGAAGATGGATAAAGAATGTTTTTAGAGCCCAGATATAGAGGACAACGTAGTGGATGGATAGAAGTCGTGACCGGCTGTATGTTTTCTGGCAAAACAGAAGAGTTAATCCGTCGTATCAAAAGAGCAACTATCGCTCATCAAAAGGTGATCATCTTCAAGCCAAAAACGGACGATAGATATAGCAAAGAAGAAGTCGTCTCCCATAATGACAATGCCATCCCATCGATCGCCGTAGAGCATAGCCGTGAGATCATCGTGAAGATGGAAGATGCAGAAGTAGTCGGCATCGATGAAGCGCAGTTCTTTAGTAAAGACCTCATAAAGGTGGTGGAGCAGCTAGCGCTTAATGGTGTGAGGGTTATCATAGCAGGTCTCGATCTGGACTTTAGGGGACAACCATTTGGGCCGATGCCTTATCTCCTAGCTATCGCAGAATACGTCACGAAAGTGCATGCTATCTGCCCTCACTGTGGCAATCTTGCAACCCACTCTTATCGTCTGACAGAAAATCAAGATACAGTCTTACTTGGCGAAAAAGATGCTTACGAGCCTCGGTGTCGGACGTGTTACTCCATGGGTCATATCATGGACTTCAAGGGCAAGAAAGTCTAAGTATCAAATTAAGATATCAACTTATATGATAAGGTCCACGAGAAGCACTACTTTCGAGCTTTTTAGAAATAGACACCTTTCTTTTAGTTATGACCAAGACGATTAAGTCTGCATTGATCTCCGTCTATCACAAGGACGGTCTGGATCAGATACTCCCGCTTTTATTACAACACGATATCACGATTTACTCTACCGGAGGCACTCAAAAGCTCCTGGAAGATGCAGGTATAAAAGTTCATGCCGTAGAGGATCTCACTTCTTATCCTTCTATACTAGATGGTAGGGTAAAAACTCTTCATCCAAAGGTTTTTGGTGGCATCTTATCTAAGCGAGAGGAAGATCATCTTTCTCAGCTTCGAAAGTACGAGATACCGGAGATCGATCTCGTTGTTGTAGATCTCTATCCATTCGAGGATACACTGAAGAGCACAGATGACGAAGCTACGATCATCGAAAAGATAGACATCGGTGGCATCTCTCTCATCAGAGCTGCTGCAAAGAACTATCGGGACGTCGTGGTCATCCCATCGAAGACACAGTATGAGGATCTTCATAAGATCTTTGCGGATCAGGATGGGTCGACTTCTCTCGAAGAAAGAAAGAAGTTGGCGATGAAAGCCTTCCAAATATCATCACATTACGACACATGTATCTTTGATTACTTCAATCGAGACTTCGCAGATCAAAGTCAACTGAAAGTGTCACTCGATAATCGGAAAGAGTTGCGATATGGAGAAAACCCGCACCAGACTGCGAGCTACTATGGCGACATCTCATCAGAGTTCGATATACTCGGAGGTAAAGCTCTGTCGTATAACAACCTTGTAGACATCGATAGTGCCATCGATATCATGAGAGAGTTTAATCAGACAGATGGTATCACCTTTGCTATCCTAAAGCATACTAATACTTGTGGTGTCGCAACGAGAGGTTCATTACATGAAGCTTATGAAGCTGCGCTTGCCGGAGATCCTATCTCTGCATTTGGAGGCATCCTCATATCAAATGCGCCTATAGATCTCGTGACAGCTCAAGAAATAGATAAGCAGTTTTACGAGGTACTCATAGCACCAGATTTTAATGATGATGCTTTAGAGCTTCTGCGCAAAAAGAAAAATCGCAGATTACTAAAAAGAACAACTGACAATGCCCCTAAGGTGAAAATTAAAACCATCCTTGGTGGAGTCATAGCTCAAGATGCTGACCATAAAATGGAAGGTAGTGATGAGCTCGAAGTAGTCACTAAAGCTCAACCTTCTTCTGAGCAAATAGATCAACTTCTCTTCGCTAACAAAATCGTCAAACACCTCAAGTCTAATACGATCGTACTGGTGAAGGACAATCAATTAATCGGTATGGGCTGTGGGCAGACATCTCGAGTAGATGCTTGTAAGCAGGCTATCGATAAGGCAAAGAGACTTGGATTCAATGTAGAGGGAGCTGTGATGGCGTCAGATGCATTTTTTCCATTTCCGGACTGCGTAGAGATCGCACATGGTGAAGGAGTAAGAGCGGTCATCCAACCTGGAGGTTCGATAAAGGACAACCTGAGCATCGAGTTCTGTGATGCGCATGACGTAGCCATGGTGATGACGGGTGTGAGGCATTTTAAGCACTAAGGCTAGGGAAGCGTCTAAACACTATTAAAATCGTCTTAAAAGTTGTACATCTTGTATGCACTAAGCGTATAGATTACATCTTCATATTAGTCGCGACAATTATGCGATACATATGAAAAACGATCTCCCACATAAATGGATAGTTTTTAACATCTTTGCGCGGCTTTTCTTATCAAGTTATAGCCATCAGAGTATGTTCATCACGAAGAGATTAATGTTCCTGTTTTTGATCGGGGTCAGTGTTCAGTTATTGGGACAGGGCCAAGGTGGATTAAACTCTCCTTTCTCAAGATTTGGCATCGGTGATATCATCACCGAAAATCCGATCCATATCAGACAGATGGGTGGTATCGGGACATCATATCTCGATCTTGCAAAGCTCAACTTCGAAAATCCTGCTTCTCTCGGATATCTGAATCAGACGGCTTTTGATGTGGGTCTAGATTTTAGGAGATCTAGTATCTCAGATGAGGTAAGCTCATCATCGCAGTGGTCTGGAAACTTAAGTTACCTAGCTCTTGGCTTCACGCTAAGAAATCCAACGAACTCACTTTTTAGTAGAGAGGATTATAAAGTGAACTGGTCTATGGGGTTTGCGATACTCCCTAACTCAACAGTGAGCTATGATATTACAACCTTAGATAACACAGAATCAGGAGAAGTTTTCGCAAGAAACTTCCAAGGTGAAGGCGGTACGTTTAAAGCCATATGGGGTAATGCCATCAAGATCGGTAGCTTCAGTGTCGGTGCTAACGTAGGGTGGATCTTTGGAAACGTAGATTTTCGACGAAGTATAGACTTCTTGACAGAAGTTGCAGCATTTGATAATGACTTTTCTTCTTCCTATAGCTTGAGAGGGTTTTATGGGAAGTTAGGAGCCAACTATCTACATATATTGAATAAGACGGAGATGTTAAAAGCACCAGGTGCAGTAGCTCCTATATCTCTATCAGTAGGACTTACTTATAAACCGGAGCTTGGATTTAGTACCAATGCAGATGTGCTTAACTTTAATTCACTTCCTTTCTCACTGACGTCTATAGTATTAGACACTTTACAGTCAGCCACAAATGTGCAAGGAAGTGGTACGCTCCCCGCAGAACTTGGTTTTGGTGTTACATACACTCATGGTATCGACTATGGTATCGGTGTAGATTTTAAAAGAACATTCTGGAGCAACTATCGCAATGATGCGAACCCAGAGCAACTTGCGAATACAACTAGAGTCGGTATCGGAGGTCACTATCGACCTGTAAAGACGATCACTGCTCCATTTTATAGATTAGGGTTTTATTATGAACAAAACCCACAAGTCATAGAAGATAATCAGGTCACAGCCTATGGTGTCACACTAGGTATAGGACAACCCTTGGCATGGCAGAGAAAATTCTCCCATGTTAATCTCGGTTTGGACATAGGAAAAAGATCTGTTTCTAATATATTGAGAGAAAATTTTGTCAAGATCACTTTTGGATTTACTTTCAATGAAAGTGACTGGTTTAGAAGATATTATTTGGATTAATCGTTGAACGAAAAATTAGGACTGATATGAAGTTGATACAAACAATTCTCATCATCATCACAGCATCATTAGCAACCACTACAGCCACAGGGCAGTGTGATACATGGACCGGATCGGAAAATGAAGATCACCTGACGAACCAACACTCTGTGTATCGAAGTTTTATGAAAACTGAAAACTTCGCAGATGCATTTGAGCCATGGCAGGAAGTCTATGAAACTGCACCGGCTGCTGATGGAAAGAGAGATTTCCACTACACAGATGGAATCAAGATCTACAAAAACAAGTTCGATCAGGAAACTGACGATGCTAAGAAAAGCGAATACAAAAAGATCATCACTGATTTATATGATCAGTGCGCTTCTTGCTATGAAGAGCAGGTTATCAAGCTCGCCAAGTGTGGTGATGACCAAGACTGTTATAACAAGAGGATTGGCTACCTGATGGGTAGAAAGGGGTATGACATGTACTACCAACTCAATACGGCATACGAGCCAAATATGGCAGCTTTCCAAAAGGCTGTTGACTTAGCTGGTAACGATGTGGAGTACATCATCTTTGCACCTTACGGAGCGATCACGGTCTATCAATTCCAAAAAGGAAAGATTGATAAGGATGAAGCAAGACGTGTACATCGGACACTCAACGAGATAGCCGAGTATAACATCGCTAACAACGAGAAGTATAGTGCTTACTATCAGCAGGCCCTCGATGCGATGAACGGATCGTTCACAGCTATCGAGAAGGAAATATTTGATTGTGATTACTTCAAAGCGAAGCACATCGATTCTTATAGAGATAATCCTGAGCCAGAAGCTGCCAAAGATCTATATAACCTTCTAAAGGCTCGTGCTTGTCCTACTGATGACTCGGATCCATTTATGGTAGAGTTAAAAGAGAAGTATGAGGTATGGGCAGCTGAGATGAATGCTAAGAAAAAAGCAGAGTTTGAAGCCAATAATCCAGCGATGATGGCCAGTAAAGCCTACAAAAGCGGAGACTTTAATGGTGCTATCGCAAAATATAGAGAGGCAATCGGTGGAGCAACAGAAAATACAGAGAAGGCAAAGTATCACTTCAGAATAGCATCTATCCTCTTCAGAAAGTTGAAGAAATACAATGATGCGAGAACGGAAGCCAGAACAGCAGCATCTCTTGATCCAGCCTATGGTCGTCCATATATGTTGATCGGCGATATGTATGCTACTTCAGCCAGATCGTGCGGAGATAGTTGGAACCAGAGGCTGGCAGTACTTGCTGCTTATGACAAATATGCAAAGGCAAAATCGATAGACCCAAGTGTTGTTAGTGAAGCATCTGATAAGATGGGTAAGTATCGATCAAGTTTTCCCGCTAAAGATGAAGGCTTCATGCGCGGTGTGAAAAAAGGAGATAGTCAACGAGTTGGATGCTGGATAGGAGAATCCGTCAGTGTAAGATTTCAATGATATATTAGTAGTCAGGAAATCTGACGGGATATGAATACACTCAATATAAAATTTACTGCAAGGCTCATCTTTTTGATGGGCCTTGTTAGTTGTTCGACGACAGCTACAGTCGTAGAAGCACCCATAGAGCAACCTAAAGAGCCTGTGGTAAAAATATATGAAAACCTTACCCCTTGCACTACCCTAGCTGACATCGATCCTGCGATAAGAAGTAGTACTGAGGATGCCTTCACACTATATCGCGATGAGATACGCGCCAAGGATTACGATGCTGCTAAAGTGCTATGGAAACAAGCCTACTATACAGCACCTGGTTCTAACGGAAAGATGAAGGTTCACTTTGACGATGGTATCAAGATCTATGACTATCTCTATGGCTTAGAGAAAGACGAGATCGCAAAAGGTAGGTTAGCAGATACCATACTGAGTGTATACGATAAGAGGCTTGAGTGTTTTGAAGATGATGGGACGATCCTTGCTAGGAAAGCTTTCAACTCATATTATAAGTACCAAGATTATACAGATGAAGATGAAGTCTTCGAGATGTTCAGAGAAGTAGTGAAGCAGAAAGATCTTAAGACGGATTACTTTGCGATTAACCCATTAGCAAGACTACTATACGATCGAGTGCTGAGTGAAGACATCAGTTATGAAGAAGCGAGTCCATTGGCTCTTAAGATATTTGATATAGTCGACGAGGGACTTGCTAACTGTGAAAATGAGTACTGTGATGCATGGAATGTCATCAATGAATATAGTCCGCCACTGTTGAGTCAATTAGAAGGATTGAAAGGATTCTATCCTTGCGATTACTTCATGGATAGATACTTTGATCAGTATCTAGCTGACAGTACAGACTGTGATAATGTATCAGAGACTTATCTCAAAATGATATGGGGTGGATGTGATCCTACTGATCCAAGAATCGCAAGGATGAAAGTGGCTAAAGATAAAGAGTGCTATGTAGCGCCGCCGCCGCCAGGACCTTGTAAAGAAGCATATACCCTACTTAATGAAGGTAACTTCAACGAGGCAATAGAGAAGTATAAAGAGTGCATGGCGAGCAAATCAGATGATGCTGCCAAAGCTCCAGTAGCCTTAATCCTGGCAAAGATCTACTACGCTCACATCAAGAACTTTCCAGCAGCTAGACAGTATGCGCGACAAGCAGCAGAACTTAACCCTAGCTCGGGAGAACCGCTTATGTTGATCGGAAAGTTATATGCTTCCAGTGGTCCACTTTGTGGTCCCGGGACAGGATGGGATAGTCAAGTCGTCACTTGGGTAGCTATAGATAAGTTCAACGAAGCAAAGAGAAGAGACCCTTCTGTAGCTGATGAAGCTAACAAATGGATCGGTAGATACCGTCAGTATATGCCAAAGAAGGAAGACATCTTCTTTAGACAGCTAAAGGCTGGACAGAGCTACTATGTACCATGTTGGATAAAAGAGTCGACGAAGATTCGGACTAGTGATTAGGGCGTATCTCGGTCATTAGTGCCCTAGGGGAATATTAGACTATTGTGGAAATCAATATTTTGTCATGATTTTTGACACAAAAATCCACGCCAAACAAAACCTTTAGGGAATGAAATAAACCGATGGTTTCACCATCGGCTACCAATATTTGACCTCTACGAG
>CAZXIE010000051.1:10253-23052 GCA_964640065.1 uncultured Saprospiraceae bacterium | reverse complement strand
TAATGTGAAATGAGGTAATTAGCGAATTCGTGAATTAGCAAATTAGAATTAACTCAGAAACGCAAGAACAAAAGAACCAAGGAACTCAGGAACATAAGAACTCAAGAACAAGAGAACTCAAAAACGAAAGAACTAATTAAACCAGTTAAACCAGTTAAACCAGTTAAATCAAAAAATCATTTCTTCCAAAAATCATGCAACTCCTCCACACTCTCTTTCTCCTTCAACACCTGTAGTTTGTCCCCATCCGCTCCGAGCACTATTGGGATCTGCCTACTATTATATCGAGACCACATACCGAGGGTGTAGGCACCTACATCATGTACGACGATGAAGTCGCCCTCTTCCAGTTTTGGCATGGTTAAATCTTTGGCTATGATATCTCCTGAAAAACAAAGTGGTCCTGCTATGTCATAAGGGATCTCATCTTTTCCAGTTTTTACATTTCCATCCTTGTCGAGGACTGATATCTCGTGGTACCAGTCCGATGGATTATAGCATTCACGAAGGAGGAGATCTGCACCGAGATGGATACTAGCGATCTTCTTAGAGTTGAAGTCTTTGATGTATTCTACTTTGGAGATGGCTACAGCAGCATTGGCATTTATATAACGGCCGTACTCTGTTACCATCTGATATCTACCACTCCACAGACCCGGGACATCTCTCTTGAGTAGGGCCGCATAGTCGATCATATCGATCGGTTCTTTAGTGTAGCGATAACTGACGGGGAGTCCTCCTCCTATATTGAAATACTTGATTTGCTGGCCGCCGATCTGGTGATTGATATATTCTGCTAGATCATAGATGATGGAGGTAGCAAAGAGCAGTTGGTCCAGTGGCATGCCCTGTGAGCCGATATGTAGGTGAAGAGAGTTGAGAAAGCTATGTTCCTTATAAGCTTCGATGATCTCCTTGCGAAAAATGTTGATAGGAATACCAAATTTTGAATAGGCCGTAGCCACGCTCGTTGACTCGATATGCCCTGATCCCGTCTGAGGGTTTACGCGGATACCTATGTTGCTCGTAGAGTTTTGCGTCGGTCTGATCTGAGCGATTCTATCCAATTCATCAAACGAATCTACGTTGATGTGATAGCCATGTTCTAGGGCATAGACGATCTCTCTTCTTGTCTTCGCCGGAGAGTTATAGACTACACTTTGGCTCGGAAAATCATTTGCGGAAGCGATATACATCTCTGCAGAGCTAGCTACCTCAACACCAAGATCATAACTTCTAAAAAACTTAAGCACCTCATCCAGAGGATTAGCCTTCATAGCGATGGCGTGTATCGTAGACTCTGGATATGCTTTGATCAATCCCTCCACACGATCCCTGAGTATGTCCATGTCATAGAGGATCATGGCGTCGTGGTCCTCGAAGTAGGGGAGAGACTTAGCGACGAGATGGGATATGCGATCTATAGATGTGCGTGCGATCATAGTAAGGAATTATACAGGACTGAGTTTGGACTTCAGGTCAAGAAATGATAGTCATCAAAGACTTTCGATTTTCTCAAGAAGCGCCTCAAGTTTTTCAGGCTGGTAGCCATAAGATTGAGATAAGATAGTGCCATCACGATCTAGTAAATACGTCCGTGGCAGACTACTTCTTACTACTGTGCGAAACATGGTCATGTCCTTGTCCGGGATAAAATCATATGCGTAGCCATGTTCTTTCTTATATGCGGATAGTTCTTCCTGATCAGCCATCGCTCCAAAGACGATGACATTGTAAGAGTCGCGATAGTCCTCAGTTATCTCTTCTTTGAGATACTTGATCTCCTGAATGCACGCCCTGCAGCGAGTCCCGAAAAACAAAACCAATGAGGGCTTGCCTTTGATATCATCAAGACTGACGATTTGCTCGTCGGTATCAGGCATCGAAAACTCTGGAAATGATTCGCCTACCGTCGTATGAAAACCCTGAGCAAAACTCACCACAGCGAGTCCGAGTCCTAAGATGGCAGTTAGTATATACTTCTTCATATGCGCTTTGCTAGTCTGACACAAGAGTAACGGATAGATTACTCTGATCCGTGTCTTTCGAGGTACAAGGTCCGTATTTATTGGTTAGTTTACACTTCTCAATCGTAAAGATATCAGTTCTCAGCAGCAGATAGGTCTTTGGTCCAGCATAGCCATGGTCGTCGGTAACATGATCGGATCTGGTATATTTCTCTTGCCGGCATCGCTCGCGGCGTATGGTCCCATCGGTATCGTCGGCTGGATTTGCGCGGCGGTAGGTGCGGTGTTTCTTTCACTTTTGTTTGGTCATCTTGCACAGTTCGCCCCTGATAAAGCTGGAGGTCCCTATGTATATAGCCTGCTAGGATTAGGCGAATTTGCCGCCTTTTTGGTAGCGTGGGGATACTGGATAGCGATCTGGGCGACGAACGCTGCGATAGCAGTGGCACTCGTAGGATATCTCAGTGTTTTTATCACTCCCCTCGGGGGAAATGTTTGGTTTTCGATACTCACTGGACTAGGCTTTATCTGGTTGTTCTCTTGGATTAATTCAAAGTCTATCAAGACAGTAGCTAGCGTCCAGTTGATCACGTCTATACTTAAAGTCATTCCTATCCTCGCACTCGGTGTAATCGGCGTCTTTTATCTCAATGCCGATCACTTTTCAGTTTTAAATCTCAGTGACGAGTCGACGTTTGGTGCTATCACGAGCACAACAGCACTGACGCTCTTTGCATTCTTGGGTATGGAAAGTGCAGGTATCATCAGCTCAGAAACGAAAGAGGCTACTACTACGGTCAGAAGATCTACGATCATCGGTACCCTGATCACTGTAGGCGTCTATATCACGAGTTCTATAGCCATCATGGGATTGATCCCCGCAGAGCAGTTAGCTGATAGCAGTGCTCCCTTTGCCTTAGCTGGTGAAAAGTTATGGGGGCCTTCGGCACGGTATGTCATAGCCGCTTGTGCTGTCTTCGCCACCATGGGAGCACTCAATGGTTGGATCCTACTCCAAGGACGTATCCCGATGGCAGCGGCTGTAGATCAACTCTTCCCACGAGTATTTGGCAAGACTAATCAGCACGGATCGCCGATGCCAGGCATCATCATATCAAGTATACTCGCATCGATCTTACTACTCCTTAATTATTCGAAGAGCCTGGTGGAGGCATTCACTTTTATCATGATGTTGTCTACGCTGTCCTGTTTGATTCCGTATCTATTTTCAGCGATAAGCTATATCATACTCAAGCGCCAGCAGGGCATCAGGATGAGTGATCCGATGATGATGGTAGCTGCTATTTGCTTTATGTTTTGTGTTTGGATAGTTTATGGTTGTGGCTATGAAGTAGTCTTCTATGGATTTTTACTTTTGTTAGCAGGCATGCCCTTTTATGTTCTTTCTAAATATCGATAACCTATTTATATGGCTAAGTTCTATGACACCCTTGATACCACCTTACAAGATTTTGTAAAGAAGCAGCATATATTTTTTGTAGCTACAGCTGCTGATGCTGGAAGAGTAAATCTGTCACCTAAGGGTACAGATACTTTTCGGATCATCGACGAGACAAAAGTCGCATGGCTTAATTTGACAGGCAGCGGTAATGAGACAGCTGCACACATACTGCAAAATAACAGGATGACTATCATGTTTTGTGCATTTGAGGACAAGCCACTCATTCTCCGATTATACGGCTCTGCCAATGCTTATCACGACTACGATGATGAGTACCAAGACTTGATGAAGATGTTTGACGATCACGTTGGTGCTCGACAAATATTTGTAGTAGATATAGAGTCGGTGCAAACTTCATGTGGCTTTGCAGTCCCGCTTATGAACTTCCAAGAAGATAGAAAGATACTAGATGACTGGTCGAAGGATAAAGGAAAGGAGGCACTACGTGATTATTGGAAATTAAAAAATGAAAAGAGCATAGATGGGTATGATACTCAGATCTTCAACACAAATGAATAATCGCATATAGGTAGACTTATGGATAAGTATTTTGTAGATCCAGATATCACAAAAGCGGAAACCCTACCATCCCGTTTTTATAGAGATGCTTCTGTCTTTGAGAGGATGAAGGATGATATCTTTCTAAAGTCTTGGCACTGGTTAGGTGATAGTCCAAGCATGCTGCCTCTTGATGGGTATGCTCACCCACTTTCACTTTTAGAATCTTACTTGCGAGAGCCTATGGTACTAGTCAGAGACCGTGAGAGCAAGATCCGCTGTATGAGTAATGTTTGTACACATAGAGCCAATCTAGTTGTTAACAATCCTGGCAAGATCAATAACCTCTCCTGCATGTATCACGGTCGTCAGTGGGATTATACTGGAGAGTTTAAGCGCATGCCAGAGTTCCAAGATGCCAAGAACTTTCCAAGACCCTGTGACCATCTGCATAACTTTCATCTGGAAGAGTGGGGACCTTTCTTGTTCACGGGTCTAGAGCCAGAAGTAGACTTTAGTGTGATTAGAAACTTCCTAGACAAGTGGGTCGGTTTCCTTTCACTTGAAGAATTCAAATTAGATCTTTCTAAAAGTCGTGACTACCTCGTGAACTGTCACTGGGCGCTGTATTGCGATAATTATCTCGAAGGTTTTCACATCCCCTTCGTTCACCCAGATCTGAATGCCATTCTAGATTACGACACTTACTCTTCTGTTCTATTTGACTACGGCACCCTACAACTCGGCTTTGCAGATGGTGCTGAAGAAACCTATGACCTGCCAGAAGATCATCCTTGCTATGGTAAGAACATGGCTGCTTTCTACTTTTGGATATTCCCTAACATCATGCTCAACTTCTACCCCTGGGGCCTCTCTGTTAATGTCGTACGCCCCATCTCACTTCATCGCACGAAGGTGTCATTCATCACCTACATCCATGATGAAGAAAAGTACGGAGATACAGCTGGCCCACTGATGGAAAAAGTAGAACGCGAAGATGAGTTTGTAGTAGAAGGAGTGTACAAAGGATTACAATCTAGATATTATAATACTGGACGATTTTCTCCGACTAAAGAAGAAGGAGTACATCACTTTCATCGGATGCTTGCCGAGCGGATTAGGTGACCCAAGAATAAAGTCTTCTTCATATGGGCGATAGTCAAAGGTGGAACCCTTTATCCGAAGAGGATGGCCTTCATTAATCCTATAGCAATCCTACTTATTGTATTTGTTCTATCCTTTTTTGTAAGACCGATCGGTCAGTATCTTGCGCCTACGGCTATGAATGTGGCTCATTTTGTATTATTTAGTAGATCACTTTTTGCACTTAGAAAAAGTCCTAGTCACTAAACTCGAGTCATGCAGAAAAATAAGGTAGTACGGATCATAGCATACTTGGGTATGGTAGCCTTGACCGTTATCGGTTTATTAGGAGTGATTCCTCTTGTAAGATCTGAGCTCGCACTTGGAGATGTCTGTCCGAAGATCATAGGCATACCTGCTTGCTTCATCATATTGATTTGTTTGATCTTTATCACATTTGGACTCTTTAGGATTGCTAAGTTTGGACACAAACTATTTTGGATAGGCACTTTGATTGCTGTAAGCATAGCTGCTTTCGGTACAGTGAGTAATGCGATAGGTTATGTCGAATGTCCAAAGACATCTGGAGGATTTCCGATGTGTTATCTCTCCTTTATGATTTTTGCAGGCATAGGGATACTGCGCCTTGTGGAACGAAAGATGTCATGAAGCCTTGAGAGAGGCACCGGCGTTGATCCGATTTTTTATAGAGATGCTCATGACCACTAACCATAGTAATGTGGCGGCTAAAGCGATCTTTTGTATGAGTGGTAACCACTCTATCAAAAATCTGAAGTAATAGATCACATTACAGAACCCAAGCAATATGAGAACGACCAGACCTAGAGACAGGTGAAGCTTGGATCGTGATCGTATTAGTCCTCTGAATATGCCAAATATCGGAAGCAGCGCTAAAAGGCTTGCGGTACCGATCATAATATTATGAAGGCTAGTAAAGATCAAGGCTCCGCAGATCATGGATGCAACACCAAGAACTTTTATGATGACTTTCCATCTTTTGCCTACTGCATAGGCATCTGCAAATAGTACAAAGAAGACGCCCACAACTGCACATAACAATACCATGGCAGCTATGCCATAGGGCTTGGCAAGATTGATTTCACCATTGATAGCCATAGTTGGGAGCAAGTCACACCAAAAGTTATGTACCCAGTCAAACCCTTTGCTCTCGGGATATCTCACTGATCCACCTGGATATAGGCTTGCAGCTTTTACATAAAGTGCAAGTACCATCGCGATACCAAAGATCGGTATATAGGATATGAGTTTTGAAGGTTGGATAGTTTTTTAGGCTTTAATCTTTATATGCTACGATTCCTTTGATCGTCTGTTGGTTGATCCTTGAGGCGGTAGGATAGGCATATACTTTGTCTAGAAAATCAGCGAGACAGAGATCTGCCGTAGTCGCTAAGTGAAGCTCCTGCACGATATCTCCAGCACCTGGAGCGATGAGTGATCCGCCAAGGATCTTTCTCTTCAACTTGTTACGCTCAGTACTTACGAAGAGAGTCATCTGACCATAACTATAATCACCTGTTATCGCTCGATCATCATGACCAAGATCTTGATCTTGGCGCCAGTAAGAGATCTTGTTTTCCTGGAGATACTCTTCGCTATAACCAAAGGTCGCGATCTCGGGATCAGTGAAAGTCACCCATGACAATCCTTTGATATGATGTTTCTTGTCAAAGAGGTTCTTGAAGTTGTGTCTTAAGAGATTGACATGCTTCTCAGCGCCGTGCGAAAACTGGTAGCTCCCAGCAGCATCTCCTACTACATAGATGTGTTTCTGACTTGTCTGTAGATAGTCGTTGACTTTGATCTTTTTTCTTTCGGTGAGTTCTACTTGCGCATTTTCTAATTCGAGTGATCCGTGATTGAGACCTCTACCGATCGCTAATAAGCACGCATCAAATTCTACGGACTTGTGCTCTTTTGATGATCGGTTTTCGATGATGGCTGTGGTTTTGCCCTCGAACTTCTTAAGGTCATGCCCAAAGATGACGGTTATGCCTTCTGACTTGAATTTGTCTTCTAGGACTCTACTCATCTTTTCCCTCTCTTTACCAAGTAGGCGATCACCTCTGTCTAGTAAGGTTACCTGAGATCCTAGCCGCTGAAATACCTGTGCCATCTCACAACCGATCGGTCCACCACCTACGATGAGCATACGATCTGGAAGCTCTGGTAGATCATAGAAGAGGGTTTCATTCGTATAGTAGGCTGTCTGTTCTAGGCCTTCGAATGGGATCACCCGAGGATGCGACCCTGTGCAGATAAAGAAGTGGTTAGCTTCGTATTTTTCGTCATTGACGATCACGGTATGGGCATCTACGAATCGTGCTTCGCCTATCACCAGATTTTCACCTTGCGACCTTAAGTAGTCTGCACTTTCATGTGCTCGGATGACGGCTTGTTTCGCATGGACATATTCGATGACTTTTGACCAGTCGGCCTTGCCCTCGATCGATAGACCAAATTGTGTAGCGTTTTTAGCTCCTTGAAATTGCTTGGCTACATGGATCAAAGCCTTACTAGGTACACATCCATAATTCAGACAGTCTCCGCCGATATTACTCTCATCTTTATCGATGATAAGAGAAGTCCATCCTAGCTCTCTAGCCATGCCGAGGCATCCGAGACCTGCAGATCCTGCACCGATGATAATCGCATCATATTTCTTCATGCAGTAAAGAAACAAACTTCTGCTATCAGTCTTCAGTCATAATGTCGATATACAAGCACGGCATGATCTATAAAAGGCAGTAAGTAGAGTAGTGTATACAATTGAAACATTTACGTAAGTGGCAAAAAAAAATCCGCAAACAAAGAGTGCTTACTCCCTGTCTGCGGAAAATCAAATCTCAATACGGAAATTCTTTAGTAGTTAGTTCGCCTGCACGGGATCAAGAGCTAGCTGGTTGAGGCTATCTTCTAATTTCTTGATCTGAGACTCGTCGATTCCCTTGATCTTTCTGCTGATTATATTGACGTTGATATTTTTTTCCAGAGCATTGACCTCAAATTCTTCGATGATCTCTATGACATCTATATCTATAGATACGGACTTGGAAGCATCGATGTTAACGGTACTATTAGCTGGGATGGCGTTAAGCGCTCTTTGGATATTGGCCTTGTTCAAGAAAGTTACATCCTCACTAAGCTGTAGCGTTACTTCGCCACCATCGGGATGCACATGTGTATCAGTCTCGAATAAGAATGGCTTCTTATAATTCTCATAGAGGACATAGAAGATAGCCACTGCCATACCGATGCCGATACCCGTCAATAGATCTGTAAAAACGATACCTACGATAGTCACCATGAATGGTAAGAATGAATGCCACCCTTTCTTGTACATCTCCTTGAATAGACTTGGCTTAGCAAGCTTATAGCCGACCATAAATAGGATGGCAGCAAGACATGAAAGAGGTATCATGTTGATCACAAATGGGATCATCACTACACTGAAGAGTAAGATGAATCCGTGAGATATCGCTGATACTTTTGTTTTACCTCCTGAGAGGATATTAGTAGAACTCCTTACGATCACCTGAGTAACGGGTAAGCCGCCTATGAGGCCGGACACCATGTTACCGATACCTTGAGCACGTAACTCTTGGTTGGCAGGAGATACTCTTTTCATCGGATCAAGCTTGTCTGTTGCTTCGAGGCAGAGTAGAGTTTCGAGTGATGCTACCACGGCGATGGTGATCGCTACTGTATACACTTGAGGATTATTCCAAGCTGAAAAATCTGGGAAAGTAAACAGGTTGATGACGCCAGATAGTCCATCAGCCACTGGGATAGAAACTACCTGGTCGGATTGGAGCCCCCAAGAAGTACCAGTTAATATGATGTTGAGTATGATACCTAGAGCCACCACAACAAGAGGTCCTTGCACAATCTTGAAGAGTGCTATTTTTTTCATGAATTTTCTTTCCCATAGTATCAATATCGCTACTGATAATGCTGTGATCAGCACAGCACCTGGAGTGATGCCTTCGAGCATATAGTAGAACTGTGAAAAGGTATTATGTCCATCGGCCTGAGAGAATGCAAGATTGCCTTCATAGTCTTTATCATATCCTAGAGCATGAGGTATCTGCTTGAGAAATATGATCACTCCGATACCGGCTAACATCCCTTTGATCACCGAATTAGGAAAGTAGTAGCCGATAATACCGGCTTTGAGAACACCGAGTATAAACTGGAATACCCCAGATATCACCACTGCTAATAGAAATATATCGAAAGCTCCCAGATCTTGGATAGCCGTTAAGACGATGACTGCTAATCCAGCAGCAGGGCCACTGACGCCTAGTGGAGATCCACTCAATGTACCTACGACTATACCCCCAACGATGCCAGCTATGATGCCAGAGAATAATGGTGCTCCGGACGCCAAAGCGATCCCCAGACATAGCGGGACGGCTACTAGAAATACGACGAGTGAAGCAGGTAGGTCACTCTTTAAATGTGAGAAATGTTCTTTCATGATGTGTGTTATGATGACAAAAATAAATAAGCTTACTAAAATGTTAGTAATACTAATATTATAGTAAGCAAAAGAGGAACGCATGAAAGTGATTATTGTTTGCGAATAAGTAAGAGATTTATATTTTTCGATTTATATGGTCATTACGACTTCAGTTGCTATACCCAGTGGATTGTATCTAAGAGATCCACTTCAGACCGAACTTGGTAGAAATATCATAGGTCATAGCGTCGTGCTGATCGATGAGTTAGGCTTCGAGGCATTTACCTTTAAGAAGCTTGCGATGCGCATGGGATCTAATGAAACGTCGCTGTATCGGTACTTTGAGAACAAGCACCTGCTTCTACTTTATTTAGTGATCTGGTATTGGAACTGGGTGAGTTATCTGATCGACTATAACACTCATAACATTGATGACGACCGCCGCAAGCTGGATATCATCGTCGATAACCTGATCGAAGCAGCCAGAGAAAACCCAGAAGTCTCTTTTGTCAATGAAAGGATCCTTCATCGGATCATCGTAGCCGAGTCCGCTAAAGCTTATCATACTAAGGCGGTAGATAACGAAAACAAGGATGGATTTTTCGCTAGCTATAAAGTACTTATCCAGAAGATCGCAGATGTGATCGAGGCTATAGATGGTTCATTTCCCTATCCGCACTCATTCGCCACCAATCTCTTTGAGATGGCTAATAATCAGATCTTTTTTGCGGAGCACCTGCCTCGACTCACTGATATTAAGGTGAAAGGCCAGGACTTCCATGAGGTCAAAAAGCTACTTAGATTTTATATCGATCGGGTTCTCTATAAGAAGTGATATGGCGTATCACGAGATTCTTACCAGTATCATAGAGAGTTCTCTCTCTCCGCTTTCGCAAATATCAGACGAAGCATACAACCGTAAGGAAGATCCTTCGCGGTGGTCTAAAAAAGAACTGCTTGGTCATCTTATAGATTCAGCATATAATAATCATCAACGCTTCATGCGTGCTGCAAGGCAAGATAATCTTCACTTCCGTGGCTATGCTCAAGACTCCTGGGTACAGATGAATGGATACCAACAGAGAGAGCCATCTGAGATCATAGAACTTTGGTCGAGTAGTAATCGACATTTGGCGATACTCATCTCCAACTTGAGTGAAGAAGTATTATCTAGAAGAACCATAGATCACAACTTTGATAAGATCTGTATGAATCTTCTTCAAACAAAAGAAAATACATCCTTGTCTTATCTTATATGGGATTATATATTTCATCTAGAACATCATCTGGTCCAGCTAGTGCCTCAGTATGATCGACAGCTGAAAGAGTTTACTACATATTAGATTATAGAACTATGACTGATCGCATCGTTGGGTTTTCTGCTATACTCATCAGCATATTGACATTGATCATATTTGTTTATCAGACTAATATCATGCACAAGCAGAGTAGACTGTCTGTGAAGCCGAGGCTTTTGTTTTCCTCAGCGCTAAGTATAGAAGATGATAGCCTTCTGATATATTCGATCTCATTAGAGAATAAAGGGATAGGCCCTGCTATCATAGATTCGAGTTTTGTCGATTATAATGATGACAAGTATTACAACGACTGGGAGTACTTCTTTCAGACAGCTACGCCTGGACTCTTAGAGTATGGAGAGTTCCTTGCTTTTTCTAACATCTCTCCAGGTGGCACACTTAGTGCTGATGAGGTAAAGCTCTTATTTACCTATAGATGTCCTCTTGATAAATACCCTAACGTCTTAGAGTACTTGGCTCTCTCAGAGGATGCTGATGACCTCCCCTTGGATATGACCGTATTTTATCATTCTATATACGAAGATGAAAGGTGGGTCGTCAAGAGTAACGAGATTCCGAGGAAGTTGAAGTAGGAGAACTAATAATACCCCATCATGTCCAACAATCTATCATCACAACTTGCTGCATGGTCCTCAACAGGATCTTACATGTCTTTTGGTCCATTTGGACTTCAGGTATTCGTAAAACACATAGGAGATGTGGACGCTTCTGTACAGAAGACCTTACTCTTGCTTCATGGATTTCCCGAGTCGTCCTACTCCTATCATGCAGTGATCGAAGGACTTCAAAAAGTGTTCGACAGAATTATACTTTTTGATATGATAGGATATGGCTTGAGCGATAAGCCTACTGACCAGTATTCTTATTCTTTGATGGATCAAGCTGATACAGCTTTCGCTGTGTGGCGTCATTTTGGTATCAAAGGTGGGCACCTACTCTCACATGACATGGGTGATAGTGTGGCTACAGAGATACTTGCTCGACATGAAAATAGTTTGATGCCGAGTTGGTTTTCAGAAGGCTTACAAAGCCTCACTTTTACGAATGGCTCGATGGTCCTAGACATCGCCAAGCTCAGGATCACACAAAAGATCCTGCTTTCCAAGCGTGGTCACCTGATGAGAAATCTTACCACTTTCAAGCTCTTTAGCCAACAAGTAAAAAGTGCGCACGGTAACCAGAATCTAAGTGACGAAGAAGTAGATCGACTCTGGGAAGCTAACACTTTGAAGGATGGACATAGGAAGACCTATCTCTCGATCAAGTATCTCCATGATCGTAAGAAGTTTGAAAAGACACGATGGTTGCCAGCACTTAGTGTAACCAAGTTGCCAGTCCATCTTTGCTGGGGTGATGAGGACGCAGTAGCTAGAGTAGAGATGGCACACTTCCTCAAGGAGCATGTTTGCAAAGACGCCACACTCACGATTATGAAAGGTCTCGGGCACTTCTGTCAACTAGGAAGTCCTGAGAAGTGGTTGGAGCATGTTACTAAGTTTTATAGAGAATTAGAAATCTGAAAGATGGTGTTCAACTATTCTACAGAACTCCCTTGTTATTTTTCGAAGGCTCAAGCAAATCCCAAAGATTACCATATAAATCCTTGAATACTGAGACAGTACCGTAGTCAAAGGTTTGAATAGGCCTAACAAATTCTACACCTCGCTCCTTAAGCTTGTTATAATCTCGATGAAAGTCATCTGTAAATAGAAAAAAACCAACGCGTCCTCCTGTTTGATTACCTACACTTGCTGATTGTGTCTCTCCATCTGCCTTAGCTAACAATAAGGTGCATTCTTTGGCACCCGTGGGTGCTATGACGACCCATCTTTTTCGATCATTGATCCAGGTGTCTTCGATAAGTTGGAAGTCAAGCTTCTTTGTGTAGAAGTCGATGGCTTCATCATAATCATCTACAACCAAAGCGATATGTCCTATGCGTTGATACATAGGATGACTAGACTGACTT
>CAZXIE010000051.1:0-10153 GCA_964640065.1 uncultured Saprospiraceae bacterium | reverse complement strand
TGATTCGCAACTAGATCTTCATCTGATGTGGATTCGTCCTTTGACAAGGTAACAATCGTGTTGGCAAAGCCGTGAGTGACACCATGTTCCGTCTTGAGAAACTTTACCCCTTCAGAGTGTTTCGCAAAGGCCTTCGCTTTCAATATTTTCTTCCACTGCTCAAGAGACTTGCCTGTTTTCTCAGGCATATTGTTGATCATGGTTTGAAGTGCTTTATCCATATATTGACAGGTAATATTTATAGAGTAATTCTTGACAAACGTGTTCTGCTAACGAAAGTATACAATGACATCAGAATATAGAGTTTAGGACCAATGAATTATTAGTGATAGCTCCAAATCAGAGCATCTTTAGAATTTTTGATAGAACGAGAACTAACGATCGAAGGCTTGAGTTCGTTCTTACATTATAAAGTTACCGCATGCCCTTTGCCCATCGTCTGCCTTTCATTACTGTTAGTCGCTTTGTGCTTCTTCTAGCCTTGTTATTTGTCGCGCAGTATATGTCAGGGCAAGGCGATCGCCTCTCCATAGTTGTTACTCAAAAGTCAACCAATGAGCCTATAGAAAATGCATTCGTTTTTCTAGAGAATACGACTATCGGAGCTTATACTGATCAAGATGGTCGTGCTGAGCTTTCTTATGAGCTAACTGCCGACCAAGCGCTCATAGTAACCCACTTGCTTTATAAAGACCAATCACGAAAAATCGAAGCTTCGCCTGGTGAGATCAGTATTCGCTTAGAAGAGAAATCTTATGATCTTGAAAATGTTTTCATCTCTGCTAAGAAATCAAATTCTAAGAAGTATAAACGCTGGATGAAAAGGTTTCAGGCTGCTTTCCTCGGCGATAAGAAAATCAGAAGGAAAGTGCAGATTATGAATCCTGAAGTGATGTGGTTCGAAGAAAGTGATTCTCTGCTTACTGCGCATGCCATAGATAATATTAAAGTGCGTAACAACCTTACTGGATATGAGATGCAAATTGCTCTAGATCACTTTTCACTATCCCAAGAAGATGATGTCATTTACAAAGGGAAGATCTTCTTTGATGATATACTAGATGATGCACGTAAGCCAGAGAAGCTTAATAAAAGTAGAATGGCCATTTATCGATGGTCCTCTCAGCTGTTTTTTAGATCTCTGATAGAACAACATCCTTCTAATCTTGAGGAGTTCGAATATGGTATTACATCCAGAGATAGTAGTGGAAGACTAGTCTATGATAGGAAAGAATATGATCATCTCAACTGGAAACTGGGACCTCAAGCTGATACCTTATTAGTTAGTAATTATCTAACAGTGAGAGTGAAAGACAAGTTAGTGAAAGCCTTCAAGGCAAATAGAATAAGACTAGTAGAAGGCAATCATCAGAAAGCTATAGGCACCTCATTTTTGTACTCTAAGTCGGGTAGATTTATCATCAGCCATGACGGCCACGTTCTCAATCAAGGTGATATCGAGGTGTCTGGAGAATGGGCGTCGGATCGTATCGCACATGAGCAACCACGTAATTACACTGGCGACGTAATTTTTAATGATCGTACTTCTATAGAGATTGTTGATCACCTACTGGCATATCCTTCTGCATATCAACCAGAAAAGGTGTACCTCCATACCGACAAATCAGTCTATCTCCCTTTTGAGAATTTATGGTTTAAAGGATATTTAGTGAATGGTGTGGATCACTCTCATCAAACTCAAAGTCAAGTGGTCTATGTCAATCTCTTGGATGAAGAAGGTGAAAGTGTCAACAACTGGATATTACATACGAGCCAAGGACTTCTTGGTGATATGCAGTGGACTGCCGACTACCCAACAGGCGACTATACTTTGAGAGCATATACGAGTCACATGCACAACCAAGGAGGAGAATTCATCTTTGAAAAGAAGATCAAACTTTCGAGCTTGTCTGGCGAGGATATCGCCAAGGGTATACATGAAGATATCGACGTTTCATTTTATCCAGAAAGTGGAGACCTCATAGCAGGGATCTCTAGTCAAGTGACTTTCATGGCTAAGTATGCTGATGGAACGGCTGCTATGATATCTGGGGTAATTAGAAATAGTAGCGGAGAGATGATTGCTAATTGTCAGACAGTTCATAGAGGGATTGGCGTGTTTACGATCACACCAGTATCTGGTGAAACATATTTTCTTGAAGTACCTCAACTTGATAGTGATCAACGATTTCCTCTGCCTCAATCTATTAACTCAGGACTCAGCCTGCGAGTGAATTCTACCGAAGATCAAAACATCTTTATAGAGGTTCTAAGTTCGGATGCGGCTTTACTAGATAACGCCTTTCTCATCGGTCATGCAAGAGGAGGTATTTTCACTTTTGTAAATAGAATCAGCGAAGAAAGATCTATACAACTCGATAAAAGATTTATACCAGATGGACTCCTGCACTTTACCATCTTTGATAGGAATGAAAGACCACATGCAGAAAGGCTGGTTTTTAATGATTGGCAATTTGAAAAAGGACTAATTAGTGATTTCGAAATTAGCGAAGAACCTGAAATTCTAGATATTGTCATGGTTCTAGATAGCTCCGTAGCCTATAAGGGTTTAGATATATCTGCTAGCGTTGTAGATGCAGTGTTTTATCCATCAGCTCTGAGCGAACGGGATATCAAAACTTACTTATTAGTAGATTCTGATTTGAATAAGCAGATATCCGGACTCAGCTATTATCTAAGAGATATCGATAAGACAAAGCGCTATTATTTAGACTTGCTATTGAGATCTCTTGCCTGGCGTAGATTCACATGGCGTGATATAGTAGAACCTATGGTAGAACCAGAATTCAAAATAGAATCTGGATATTCCATCCAAGGATACACTTCAGAGAAGGACGAAGACACGAGGACTTCGTCTACAGTTTTAATAACAGCCCTTGGTGCTGAGTTAGTGCAGGAGTATTCTAAGACTGACCTGTCGGGAACCTACTCTTTTGATAATCTGTCGTATATGGATAGTGTTACCTATGTGATACAGGCTCGTAAGAGGCATAAGGAGCTTGATGATGGTACTATAGAGTTATTTGGTGATAGGCTCATAGATATTTACGCTAGTGCTAAAAGTGAAATTGTACCTAATGGAATACGAAAGAGCTTATTAATAGGCCCCCAAAAAGAAACCTATAAAAAGAAGGACTTAGACTTCCTCAGGCAGACCTATCTCGAATTACAATATGCAGACTCAAGTCTTTGGAGTATTGACGCGCCAGAAGTAGAAATTGTGTCCAGGAAGTCACATACTACTAATCTACCTATCCCTTTCAAATATATCGATATGGATAACGCTCCTTGGATAGCCCAGGAAGCTGGTGGTACTAACTTGTTGTCTTTAATTGCTCCCCAATATCGATTTCATTTAGGAGCCGGAGGACAGCTGATGTCCAGCTTTATCAATAGATATGGTGAGCCAGTAGTGGTGCCTTCACAGGTTATTATAGACGGTATTGGTGGTGAGCCTGGGGGCTCAACTAATGCACCTCGACTTTATGGCCTTACTGCTGATCGCATTAAGTCCATCGCAGTGGGAAAAGGATTTGTGAGTATTGTTACCAGAAATATTCCGCGCAGCGTTGAGAAGAGTCTTGAAAGTGGTGTGATGCATATAGCACATCCCGGATACTACAAGGCTCGAGAATTTTCTACTGAGATAGCTCCATTACCTGATGAAAATCTTTCCACTTTATTATGGGAGCCTCAAGTCAAAGTAGACGAACATGGAAGAATTGTGCTTGGGATTCCGAAGAAGGAAGTAGAAGATGGATATGTTGTAGTCTTGGAAGGATTATCAGACGAGGGAGATATCATCTCTTTCAGGACAGTAAAAAGAATGCTTAAAACTGACTAAGTCTAGCTAGTGATTTTTTTCTGTGAGATTAAATTAAACTGATAAGTTCATTTGCTACTGACTACAGTTGGTTGACATCAGTCAAGTTAGGTATTACATCTTAGTTATTAAGGCTCTGAAAATTGATGTGTAAGGTATGTCATCATCCCAATTTTCACCGAGCCTAACCATGATGATGTCTTTTTCTGGATCTACGTATAAGAACTGACTTAAGATGCCTTCCGCATAAAAGTCATCATCGCAGTAATGTATATGCCAGTCCTCACTATTATCATCTTTCTGATCTACATAGAAAGCTGGGTAATCTTGTTGTATAGCTGCAGTCGCGGCACTTAAAGAGTCTTGAAATATAAGCTCCTGTCCTTCGAACTTTCCGACCAAGTCTGGATTGTACCATTGGTTCTGGTAGCAGTCATTTTCAATTTTAGGAGTCACGGACTTGTTGATCCAAGATTCGCTCACGATCTGTTGGCCATTCCAGTTTCCTTTGTTGATATAGAGTCTTCCTATCTTGGCGAGATCTCTAGCAGTCGTGCTGATCCCACAGAATGCTTTGGCAGATCTATGTTTCTTACTATCTAGACTCCACTTAGCATCATACTGCATACCGAGAGGCTTCCATACTTTTTGTTCGAGATAAGTGGCGAGTTCGCCATCTATTACATTTTCTAATACAAGCCCTAGTACTGTTGTAGCGATACTGATATATCTATGGACTTCTCCTGGTTTATGATCGAACTTGAGACCCTTCAGTAGTTTTAATTGATTAGTACCGTAATACAATCTTGCTACATGTGAGAATGGATTAACATAGCCTTCGTTAAACTTGAGACCTGACCGCATATCCAGACAATGCTCTATAGTGAGCTCTTTAAAATATGGGTGCGCATCTCGGAGCTCCGGGATGTAATCTGTAACAGGATCATGAATACTCTTGATACGACCTTCTTCAAGAGCTATACCAATCAAAAGGGAAGTGATTGATTTTGACACGGAGAAGATCATCGACACATCATTGTGATCATATCCTCTGAAGTAATCTTCAAAGATGATAGAGTCGTTTTGGATGATTAGAAAAGCAGTGGTCGTAGTTTTGTCTTCTAGAAATCTCGATAGAGCCACCTTAGGCTCACCATTAAGTCCAAGCTCAGGATTATAATCTTTTTGGGAGGATGGAAAGACAAAGGACTCTTCTGCTTTTTTGATAGGTGCATACGGAAAGAACTGATGATCTGTGATCTCCGCCTTGTATCTAAATATAGATCTGCCTACATGGCAAGATTCTAAGATCAATACAATGAAGAATAAGACAGCTACTTTCAGAATGGGATGCATGGAGGTTATTATTGAGAAGCTCTTGTAAGGTGGACTTGATCATAAAGGTTTTTAATCAATTATGGCTTGATAGACGAGGGCTCTCAATTTGTCATGATCGTCGACTCCTATGGCTGGGATGAGTTGGGTAAAATATACAACGACGAGCTCCTCTTCTGGATCCACCCAGTATGATGAGTGATAAGCGCCTCCCCAACCATATTCACCTTGAGAACCTAACACCCCTCTTTCGCCGAGGTCTTCTACAACCGAGTAGCCTAAACCAAAGCCTACACCTTGAGCCCAAGGGAAGTCTACATCTCCGAGGTGATCTACGGTCATCAACTCTACAGTCTTCGGAGATAAGATCCGATGACCATCCAAAGTACCTTCATTAAGCATCATCTGTAAAAACTTGGCATAATCGCTTGCAGTGCTCAAGTATCCAGCACCACCAGAATAGCTTTTTCTAAACCCTTCTTCATAGGCACCTTGTCCAACCATACCACCTGGATGAGGTGCTTCTTGTAATCCTGTGGGACTGGAAGAATAGACAGTGGCCAATCGATCTGTCTTACTTTCTGGGAGGTAAAAATGTGTGTCAACCATGCCTAGTGGGTCGAGTATGTTGTCTTGTAAAAACTGATCTAAGGACTGACCAGATACTACCTCGATCACAGCCCCCAAGATGTCGGTATTATATCCATAGACAAACTGCTCTCCTGGCTGTGCATCCATCGGTAGACTCGCCATACGCTTGACGGTCTCTAGGATGGGCTCATCTCTATGAGCAAAGTACCAGCCCTGGATCCCGGCTTCTTGCCACTTGTCGCTAGCAGGGCCTCCGCCATATCCTATACCAGCTGTGTGTGTAAGTAGGTCACGTAAGGTGATCTCTCGATTGGCCTTAACTATATCATATCCTCCTTCTTCTAGGGGCTTTGCTACGGTAGAATTTGCAAACTCAGGGACGTATTTGCTGAGAGGGTCGCTGATGAGAAGGTGGCCATTTTCTTGAAGCATCATGATGCCTACACTTACGATAGCCTTCGTCTGAGAAGCAATACGAAAGATGGTATTCTTGTCCATAGAAACATCGTCTTCTACATCACTACGTCCAAAGGCCTTGAAGTAAGGGACTTCACCACGTCTCGCTATGAGGATAACTGACCCCGCTAATTGCTTGTCATCTACATAACCTTGAAAGGCTTCGGTGAGTCTTTCAAACCTATCGCTTGACATACCTACATCTTCGGCAGTTACCATGGAAAGTTCTTGTGCTTGCCCAGAGTAGGCGTACAAACTGATAGTGATGAGTATGAGTGTAATCTTGGAAAGAAATGAATTCATGATACTTTGTCTTGTTATCATGTAAAATACAATTCTTCTCTAGGAACAAAAAAATGCTACAGCATTACCTTTTTGTTCGGGTTGTATTGATATTTTTCTCCTCTAAAAATGCCTAGGCCGTCACTTTGAAAGTTAAAATCTGCTGTATAAAATCTAAGAGGGAAGCGGAGCTTGCGATTTCTGCAGGAGCAACCGCCATAGGATTAGTAGGTCCTATGCCCAGCGGCCCTGGCATCATCGATCTTAAGACCATAGCAGAGATATCAAAGGTTACTTCATCAGATATTGAGACTTTTTTTCTGACAAGTGAAACTCATGCTGAAGATATCATCGCTCAACATCAGGTGGTGAAAACGAGTGTCGTACAATTAGTTGATGCTGTGAGTACTCAAGATCTGCGCAAGTTAAAGACAGTCCTTAGGGGTGTAAAGTTAGTTCAGGTAATCCATGTCAGGGATGAGTCGAGCATCGAAGAAGCTAAGAAGGTATCACCATATGTGGATATGATACTATTGGATAGCGGCAACCCCAACTTGCAGATCAAGGAGCTCGGTGGTACAGGTCAGGTCCATAATTGGGAGTTCAGTGAAAGAATAGTCCAAGAAGCCGATATTCCAGTTTATCTGGCGGGTGGGATTACTCCATCTAATGTCCAAGAGGCTGTACATCATGTCCAACCACATGGAGTTGATCTATGCTCTGGTGTAAGAACTAATGACGTCTTGGATCAAGAAAAATTAGATGCCTTCTTTCGAGAGATTTCTATTCTTGGATAAGGATTTTTCTAAGTTGCTCTTTTTCTAATTTACCTATGCCTATCTCTTTTTCTAAGAATACATCGATAGTGCCATAACTTTCTCGGATGGCATCTAAGGCTCCTTTCAAGAAGGATTCTCGAGCTTGAAAAATAGACTTGACAAGCGGCTGAGCGATGCCTGATTCTTTAGCAATCCCTTTTGATGTCACTTCTGCAAAAGCGTTCAAATACTTGTTGGTGAGCAGATAGTCTTCGATGATAGTATCCCAATCTACACCTAGTGCTGTCAGAAGAAGGACCGAAGCGAATCCCGTACGATCTTTTCCAGCGGTGCAATGAAAGAGCAAGGGATAATTTTTCTCATCAAGAAGAACCTCAAAAAAGTTTCTGAATCTACTTTGATGCGTGGTTACGTAGCTGCGATTAGATTTATAAAGATGATGGCCATCACCATCAATGAGATTTTCTGTCTTCAGCCATTCTAATTTGTCTGGCCGTCCGTCGCCTACAGGAAATGACAATCGGTTGAGTTTATCAAGTTCGTACCAGTGATCAGGATTAGCCGCTTGTTCATCAGTAGCTCTGAAGTCGCAGATAGTTGTAAGCTGAAGGCCCTTCATCAGATCATCTCCCTCGGGTTGTATATGCGTGATCAGACCAGCTCTAAATATCTTGCGCCAACGTATATGTCCGCCATCTCTTGAAGTATATCCTCCAAGGTCGCGGATGTTATATCCTCCTGGTAGGTCTATGTGTCTTTCCAAATTACAATTGATGTGTTGATTTATGCATTAGATCCTCCATCTACAGGGACCGTTATGCCATTGAGGTAAGATGCTTGTGTGCTCGATAACCAACAAATTGTTTTTGCAACCTCCTGTGCCGCACCAAATCTTCGCATAGGTACAGAGCGAAGCATGATCTGCTCTAGCTCTTTATTATTATCGATATAATCTGAGCCCATAGGTGTTTCTATAACTGTGGGGCAAACGGCGTTGATGCGGATATTATACTTTCCATATTCTACGGCAGCTGTCTTTGTCATCCCTACTACTGCATGTTTGCTAGCGGCATATGCTCCCATGCGAGGTGCAGATCTAATCCCTGCTGCAGAAGCCACATTGACAATAGATCCCTTTTTGTTTGCTTGCATCACTTTGAGTGCTGCTCTCATACAATAGAAGACCCCTGTCTGATTAACAGCGATGACCTTGTTCCAGTGGTCGTCACTTATTTGATCAAAAAACTTAAGGCCAAGACCTATACCAGCATTATTGATCATATGATCTAGTCGACCGTATTTTTCTATGCACGTATCTACAAGATGATTGACATCTTGATCTGAGGAGACATCTGCTTTTATAAAAGTTGATTGCCCTCCTTGGTTATTGATCGTGTCGGATGTTGCCTGACCTTGTTCGACATTGATGTCAGAAGCAACTACTATGGATCCATGTGTAGCAAACTCTAAAGCTGTTGCTTTTCCTATACCAGACCCCGCACCTGTGATAATGACTACTTCTTCTTTCAAATTCATTTTATTACTTTATTCTAATCAAATATTTACGAAAGTGAACTTTCTAATTTCTTCAAATCACCCTCATAATGTCGAGAGGCGAGCCAAAAGAATAACGGCCCGATCACGAGTCCTATAAAGTTGATTGTGATAGCATAACGTAGACTCAGTGCTCCATGTTCAGGAGCGAGATAATCGCTCACTAGTCCGATGACAAGTGGGCCACAAGTAAGACCGATAATATTGATAAAGAAAAGGATGATGGCTGTGGATAAAGCCCGCATCTTTGGCGTAGCAAGACTCTGGCCAACAGCATATAATGGGCCAAAGAAGGCGGAGGTAATGATGACATAAGGGAAGACCGCATACATGGCGTAGTAGCCATCCTCAACCCAATATCTGAATAGTGCTGGACCTATGGCTAGGAGTCCAGCGAGCATGGGTATATACAGATACCACCTGCGATTTTTCTTTCCAAGTCGATCTGCGAGTCTTCCTCCCATGTAGGTGCCTATAATACCGCCGATACCTGTACCTAATCCAAGGCCATATCCCATAGTCTTAACATCAAGCTCAAAGTATCTCCCAAGATAGAGTGGACAGAAGTTAGTACTGCTGTATAAAGAGTAGGTCATGCATCCAGCTCCAAGGCACAGATATAAGTATGACTTTTGGCTCAAGAGAAAACTAACTACTTCTACCGATGACTTTTCATCTTCATGTGACTTTGCTTGATCCATGCGGCCTCGCTCGGGCTCTCGGATCACAAAACTTAAGATGATGGCCAACACAACGCCCGGCGCTCCTAAGGTGTAGAATGCTACTCGCCATCCATGGGCAGAAGCGATGACACCTGCAAGAACGAACCCCAGTAGTATACCTATATAGATGCCTGAGTTATAGATAGCAAAGACCGTCCCACGCTGCTTAGCAGGGAAGTAATCTGAAAGTATAGAGTGGGAGGGAGGCATGCCACCTGCTTCTCCAGCACTGACTCCTATACGCGTCAGCATCATCTGAATGAAGTTCTGAGCGAAGCCTGATAGCACAGTCATAATAGACCAAAACGATAGACAGACTGCTAAGAGATTTTTACGATTATGAGAGTCAGCATATCGTGCGAGAGGTAGGCCAAGTATGGTATATAACAGGGCAAATGCAAGACCAGTTAATAAGCCTAACTCAGTATCGGTAAGTGATAGGTCCGCAGCGATGTCTCTCTGAAGTAAGATCAGCACCTGACGGTCCATGAAGTTGAAGACATAGACCAAAGTCAGGATCGCTAAGACAAACCACTTGTAGTTATGAGACTCGGTGCGCACGATGGGTAAGATAGGGAATGGATTGGCAA
>CAZXIE010000050.1:0-23116 GCA_964640065.1 uncultured Saprospiraceae bacterium | reverse complement strand
GATGCTAGAGGCAAGAAAGATTCATTGATCACACTCACAGTTCAAGAAAAGGGCAAAGTGTTTTTAGAAGGCCAATCTAATCTTAAAATAGGGGGAGAATTTTTACATGTAGAGGGCTTAGTCTTTAGAAACGGACACACTCCTTCAGGATCAGTTATAGCTTATAGAATCGATAAAGAAGTCACTTGCAATAATTGTAGAATCACAGAGTGCGTCATCGATGACTATAACCCTTCAGAAAGATTTGATTCTGATTACTGGATAGAGATGTATGGAAAGAATAATCGATTTGATCATAACTATCTCGTAGGGAAAAGAAATCGCGGCGTAACTCTAGCTGTTCGCCTACCACGTGAAGAAGATAGAGAGAACAATCATCGTATAGATCACAATCACTTTGGATATCATCCAACACTTGGTTCTAATGGTGGTGAAACTCTTCGTGTAGGCACAAGTCACTTCTCCATGAGTAATTCGAAAACTGTAGTCGAAGATAATTTTTTCGAGAGATGCAACGGAGAGCTCGAGATTATCTCAAGTAAATCATGCCAGAATACATTTAGAAATAATTCATTCTTTGAGTGTCAAGGGACTGTTACTATGCGTCATGGAAATGAGACGCTTGTCGATAACAACTACTTTTTTGGCAATGGTAAACCTAACACTGGAGGAATAAGAATCATCAATGAAAAGCAAACAGTAGTTAATAACTATTTAGAAGGATTGACAGGCACACGATTTAGAAGTGCTTTTGCCATTATGAATGGTGTACCTAATTCACCATTGAATCGATACTTTCAAGTTTCTGACTCTAAGGCTTCTAATAACCTGATAGTTGATTGTGATCATGTTCAACTATGCGCGGGGAGTGATGCTGAACGAAGTGCTGTACCGATAAGGACAGAAATGATCAATAATGTGATCTATAACGAAGACAGGGACGACGTATTTACAATCTACGACGACATCAGCGGGATCAGTTTCGCAGATAACATAATCAGCTCTAATATGACTGCCCCAAGCTATCGAGGGAAGGAATATAATTCGCCAGCATTCGAAGGGAAGGATCTTGAGTTCGTAATGAAAGATGGTGTTAAACGACCTGTTGGATATAACGTAGGTCCAAAACAAGATCAACCCATTCCTGATGCCGATAACACAGGGGTCTCGTGGTATCCGAAGAAGAACTATCAAATTGAATTTGGAACAGGTGAAACCATCGCAGTTGAACCAGGCACCAATACTCTTTATGAAGCGATAAAGAGTTCTAATAAAGGAGACATACTTCATCTTACATCGGGCATATATCACAATGGTAAGAGTATAAACATACCGCACACTTTATCGATAGTGTCTAAGAGTGTCGATAAGCCTGTTCTTACATTCGAAAGATCTTCTCTTTTTAATATTGAGAATAAAGGGTCCCTTAGTTTAAAGGGACTTCTTGTAGATGGTGCAGAGTGTGATGACTATGCTGGCAACTCAGTTATCAGAACAAGTCGATATTCTATGATAGATAATTATAAATTGCTTATTTCTGATTGCGACTTCAAGGATTTAAATGTTAATCATAGTTTCAATGTGCTCAGAGTTTATAAGAATACCTTTGCGGATTCTATAGCTCTTGTCAATTGCACTTTTGAAAACATAACGGGTCATGTGCTCAATCTAAATAAGGAGATAGATGACATAGGTATTTATAATGCTGAAAATGTCGTCATCAGTGGTTGTTCATTCAAGGATGTCGGCGGGGCTGCTGCACACTTGTATAGAGGCGGGCGAGACGAAAGCACCTTTGGACCTATCATACAGTTATCTGATACGGTGTTCGACAATGTTGGAAATGATAAGCGCAACAAGGTTTCTTCGGCAGTATCACTTCATGGAGTTCAACTTGCTGAACTTGATAACCTGAGCTTTAAAGATTCTAAAAAGCTGAATCTACATTTGATCGTAGGAGAGCCTATCATCGAACTGGATGCTATCAACTTTGATGGAGGGGAGAAAATTGAAAGTAATGATCCCGCATATAAAAAGACGAATATCACATATGAGCAAAGCAAGTAGCCGAAGATGTTAAAGGATTGTACTGCATATCATATTTTATTCTTTGTTCTTATCCTGATGCTAGGATTGGGCTGTAAGAGCCAAGAACAAGTTGTAACTGTTGCAGAGACGCAATCTCAGATGGTGAAGTATGAAGAGCCGGAGGATTTAATGGAGAAAAAGCAAGAAGCACCTCTTTTTGAAAAGACCATTGCAAGTATAAAAAATGAAGTTGATGCGGAGATAGAGTTGGGTGTGATAGTGCCCGTGCCAAAAGATATGGCTGGCGGCTATACCCACGAAAGACACAAAAGAAACTGGTTTATACTACAAAAGGCTGGTAGCCTGTATAAATATACTGGAGACGAAAAGTATGCGAATTATATCAAGGAACAATTCATGGCGTATGCTGAGTTATTCCCAACCTTACCACTACATCCGACGAATAGATCTTACGCAACGGGTAAGATATTTTGGCAGTGCCTCAATGATTCTAATTGGTTAGTGTATAGTAGCCAAGCATATGCGAATATATATGATAGATTAACCGAGCAAGAAAGAGATCATCTAGAGTCAAATCTCTTTCGACCTTTAGCAGACTTTCTTTCTGTTGAGAACCCACAGTTTTTTAATCGTGTTCATAATCATAGTACTTGGGCGAATGCTGCCGTAGGGATGATAGGTTTAGTGATGAAAGATCAAGAATTAATAGATCGGGCGCTATATGGATTACAAGATGATGATCTTGACGAGAGCATGGTGGATAATGACGGTGGTTATATAGTTGCTGAAGGAGTAAGGAAGGCTGGGTTTTTGGCACAGTTGGATCATTCGTTTTCGCCTGATGGTCACTTCACAGAAGGGCCATACTACCTCAGATATGCGATGACTCCATTCCTTCTTTTTGCGAAGGAGTTAGATAAAACTATGCCTGAGCTTGATATCTATTCTTACAGGGATAACATATTGCAAAAGGCTGTTTACTCATTATTATATGAGACAGATGCACAAGGTCGGTTCTTTCCTATTAACGATGCACAGAAAGGTATGTCTTGGTTGTCACGAGAAGTGGTAGCTGCAGTTAACATCGCGTATAAGAATTTTGGAAAAGACCCAATGTTACTTTCTATAGCTGAAAAGCAAGGTAAAGTAATCATCGATGATGCAGGTTTTCAAGTTGCGCGTGATATAGCCCTCGGGTTGTCTAAACCATTCAAGCACAAGTCGATATCATATCGCGATGGTGCTGAAGGCAAAAGCGGTGGGGTCACCGTTATGAGATCTTCAAGTCAAGGAGAAAGTGAATTATGTGTTTTGTTTAAGTATGCTGCACAAGGTATGGGACATGGTCACTTTGACAGATTATCTTATTCTATTTATGACAATGAAGATGAAGTAGTACAGGATTACGCATCTGCGAGATGGGTGAATATAGATCAAAAAGGTGGCGGCCGATATCTTAAAGAGAATAACACTTTTGCGAAGCAAACTGTAGCTCATAATGCGCTGGTGGTTAACGAGCAGTCTCAGTATGAAGGCAGTGTAAAAGTTGGAGAAAAAAATAACCCAATCTTATATTACGACAACTTTGAAAATGCAAATCTCCAGATTGTAAGTGCCAAAGATATAACGGCATATCCCGGAACTGAGATGCACCGCACGCTGATCATGCTCAATGATGAGAACATGGCAGAACCCGTCCTTTTAGATATTCTAAAAGTGCGATCAGAGACTAAACAGAATTATGACTTGCCATTGTGGTATCAAGGACAGATACTTTCGACAAGTTTTTCATATGAGGCTAATAGTAATCAACTGAATACACTAGGTACGGATCATGGATACCAACATCTGTGGCAAGAAGCATCAGCGACTATCGATAGCTCTGCAACTCAGATGACTTGGTTTAGAGATGGTAAGTTTTTTACGATTACCTCAAGAGCTGACCATGGAGACAAAATTATCTTAGCGAGGTCTGGTGCAAATGATCCTGAATTCAATCTTCGTAGAGATCCAGTGATGATCCATCGAAAAAATGATGTGACTGATGCATTATTTGTATCACTGATAGAGCCTCACGGAGTTTATAGTTCAGTAACAGAGACACCACTAAGTCCATTTCCTTCCATAACATCGGTGGAAGTACTATATGATGACCGAAATTATACTGCTATAAAGTATAATGATAGTAAAACCTCGCACATTATTCTTCTTTGCAATTCAAATGCATTGGAAGCAAGCAGGCATAGCTTAGATATAAAGGATGAACCATATTCATGGGACGGACCTTATAAATTGATATCTAGAAATCATAAAGAAGACTGACGAAAAACACTTTTCGACATCCTGAAATACAAGTCGTTATAAGCGGACTAATAGTAGATAACTTTTGAAATAAAAGTTATATGCCAACTATGGCTTTTTACCAGGGCCAACTGTACAATCTCTAAACCAGACCTCAGTATAACTGCCGTTGTCATATTGCTTCTGTATATCACCACCATAAGTCTCTGCACCTGCGCACCAGACCATATTGGATGCTGGGTCTTTACCATTGGTTTGATTATAGGCACCTTGTTTGAAGTAGTTCAATTCACCTGCATAGGCATTGGCTTGTTCTATTCCATCTTGTCCTATAGGGCCAAAGAGTTGCATGACTTGTTCTGGAATGTCAGTGCGATTAACATAGTCAGATGCGATCAGATTTTTTGTGAATGTCTTTGTTTCATGACCATCACAGGTAAAGGTGAGATGCATAATACCATCATAAACATTGACCTCATAGAAAAACTCTTCACCCAGAGCTATCCCATCTTCAGGTTCTACCGGAAAGTCATCTTTGTTTTTACCGATGACCGACATGTCATATCCCCAGATGGCTGAAGAGTAGTCCCATCTTTTGTTATTGTTACCTTCTGTATTAATTTCATAATTCCAGAAAACGGACCCTTTGGTGTGCCCAGGGAATTTTTTATAAAAGATTTTCAGTGGTTCATTTTCATGGCCTTCACCACTATGGATCTGACCAACAACCGTAGAGTAGGAAGCTGCAACCCGAGGGTCTCCAGAAGTAGAGACGTGCATAACCTTACAGATACCCGTTAGATTACTACCGTCTTCAGGGATCCAATTTCTTTTTTCATGTAATTCGGTTCGTGTATTACTCGAATTCTGTGAAGTCACGCCGGAGTTCGGAGTTTTATAAACCACCCACCGTCTAGTGCCATCTATGACCGAATAGAAAAAATCTTCATGGGCGTAATCAACAAGGTCATCCACATGTGTGCCATCACCCATCAATATTTTAAATTTGTCCATGAAAGGGATCACCTCACTTGGATATACGGTTTTCTTACTCAGACCATCATTAGCAGCGAAGTAGCCTTCATTAGAGTAGGCATCTTTACTTATGACTATTTCTGCTGACTTAAACCACACTTCCGCATAATTTCCATCAGCATATTGTTTCTCGATATCGCCATTATGTGTTTCTGCCCCTGAGCACCACACTTTGTTGACTGCGGGGTCTTTTCCATTCGTTTGATTATAACAACCTAATTTGAAAAATATACCTTGATCTGCATACGCATTTTCTTGTTCTACCCCATCTTGGCCGATAGGAAAGAACAAGTTTTTGACTTGTTCTGGGGTATCTTCTTTTTTCGAATACTCTGAAGACATTAAGTTTTTAGAAAATGTCTTCGTCTCATGGCCTTCACTTGTGAAGGTTAGGTGCATAATACCTTTCTCCACATTTACTTCATAACTGAATTCTTCACCTAGAGCTATACCATCACTTGGCTCAGGAGGGTAAGAGTTTTCTTCCTCACTAGTCACCGAAAAATCATATCCCCAGATAGGATAGGAGTAGTCCCACCTCCCAGAGTTATCATCTCCTTGAGTGTTAATCTCATAATTCCAAAAAACTGATCCTTTGGTATGACCAGGAAACTTTTTATAGAATATTTTGAGCGGCTCGTTTTCATGTCCATCTGCACCGTGTATCTGACCTACGACAACAGAGTGGGTAGAAGCCACTCGAGGATCTCCTGTGGTAGACACGTTCATTACTTTAAGAGTAGCACTGAGTTGGCCACCACTCATCGGTGACCATTTTTTGAGTTGAGCAAGCTCAGTTCTAGTATTGTTAGAGGTCCCATGGGTATTTCCTGCATTTGGAGTTTTAAATACAACCCAATCTCCATCATCATCGTTAGCCGTGTAAAAGAAATCATCATGACTTTTATCTATGGCTTCCCCAATATTGGAGCCATCGCCTAGTATGAGATTCCAATGATTAAAAAAGGAAATGATATCACTTGGATATGTCACTTCAACTGTTTTGTTGGTTGGTGATTTGGTTGGCTCCTGACAAGCAAAGAAGAATAAGTTCAGGCCAAGTGCTATAGTGATGATACTTTTGTAGTTAATCATGTATTTATTCATGTTGCTATTTCAATTTTAGGTAGATCTAGGATGAGAGATCGAAACGAATGCACAAGCAGTTGCCATGTGGCGGCTTTGCATCATATCTAGACGACTCGTAACAAATACAGTCGGTGTCCTTTTCTGTTGTAATCGTTGTTCTCACCATTTTGGTCAACCAATTTATGTAGAATTCTTGATCTTACTGTCTCTGGTTAGAGATATACCGAATTATTGAATAAGCAATACACAGGAAATTTAAAGAAGAAAGTACGTTATAGCTTATTCTTATCTGACAGGAGGATGTGTTTTAAAGAAGATCTTTCTTCTATTCAGAAACTGTCAATGAGGACATAAGAGAGATCTTATTGATGAAGTGAAGGAAGGAGTTCTCTATAAGAACCTCTTCGTTTTATCTTAATAAAGTTATATCCCCACGTATAACTCTTTCTTGGCCATTCTTAAATTTAACCACAGCAGTCCATATGTATACACCTGGCAAGCACTTATATCCATTAGTTGTGCCATCCCAGCCGTCCTGTTCTCTATTGGCTACTATATTTTTCTTTTGATAAAGCATTCCACCCCAAGCATCATAAATCTGAAAAAGAGCTATATCATAATCCAAGTTACCTTGTAGAAAGAAAAAATCATTTCTATTATCACTATTTGGTGAGAAGACATTAGAATCAAAAATCGTTACATCTGTGACATCAAGATTGATTCCATCTGTTTTCTGGCAGCCTGTGATATTATCTATTGTCAGCTCCAGTTCAGTATCTCCAGAAAGCTGGATAGAGGGGTTTTCGCATGTAGGACAATTCAGAGCCTCAAGGTCGGAACTACTCCAGCTAAATGCTTTGATGGGTGACCGACTATCGTAGCGCGGTTCTAAGACGAATACTGCTCCATTCTCTATGATCTGATCATCACCAACATTGAGGATAATCTCATCCAATTCAATTGTTGCTGTTGCAGTAATCTGATCGCATTCAGTAGATATAGTGATCTGATAACTGCCCTCATCATAAACAGTGATTTCAGGGGTGTTTTCTCCAGTACTCCATTCATATGACTTCGCACCATAAATGCCGGCATGTAAAGTCGCCTGTCCACCTTTGCAGATACCAAAGAATTGATCTTTAAATGGATCAGTGAGGCCATCGATAGTAAATAAAGTTGCATCATCAGATGCAGTAGTCACAGGATCATCTGATACAACAGATTCTAAATCAAAGTCTTCTAACCTTAGTCCTCTTAAGTGAGCTTGATTCATAAATGTCCCAAATTCTACTTGCTCTTGTATGTCGAGGACTATTTTAAAAGAAAAAGTACCAATAGGCAGATAGACATTTGTCAAGCTTAGAACATTGCTTCCTACTCCGCTTTCGATGGTTCCGCTAAATGGTAATGGGTCTATACCCTTTATTATTACCCCTTTCGGAAATGTATCTGTCAACGTCAGATCGAACTGTTCGATGTCAGTTCTATTGATTAAGGTCATTTCAAAAGCTAGCTCTGTGCAGGGTGCATTATTTCTTTGCCGCACTTCATTAAGCAACTCTATACGATAAGGGCAAGAGCAAGCATCTTGGTTTCTTTCTATGTCGAGCTCTTCTAATATTATATTCTGACCATTCGATAAGTCAAATTGATAATAAGTGCGATTAAGTTGAGAGTCCAACGTAGTATTACCTATACCGAAAAGCTCACCTTGATCATTAAAGAATATGCTAGGAACATTACCAGGGTCATCATTAGTGACTGGATATGTAGTGTTATCTATAATTCTATTGTTAATATCCAGTGTTACTAATCGGTTATTTCTAAAATCATATCCAAAAAGATCTCCTGAAGTAGGATGAAATGCGATATCTGCACAGTATATGGTAGGTTCATCTGGATTACTTGTTCTTATCGGAAGGATTTCAGTTTCATATGTTTCGTTTTGGACATCTACCAAAGCAAAAATATTTTCACCTCTCGTAGGGCCAAATCCAGATAGAACCAGAAATCGTTCGTCAGGGCTAATATCACCTGATACAAATGCTAAGTCGGAAGGAAGTGGCAAGGTATGTAAGATATCAAGGTTAAAATCAGCATCTATCCTACATAATCGATATGGTAGATCCTGTATAATGCCATAGATGACATTTTGTGTAGGGTGGTATGCTATGGCATTAATTTCGTATTCAGGATAAAAGTGTAATTCATTAAATGTTATGGTATTATCTGATTCATTTTGTTGAATTCCTTGAAGATGGGTGCCCCCTCTTGGATCTGCTAAGACTCGGTATCCCCGACCATTGCACTCAAAAGGAACCTGCGCCACTGCAGTTGTTACAAGGCAGGTAAGAAAGAGTAGTATCTCTATGATCGTTTTCAAAAAAATCGGTTGTCTATCTTCTACCTAAAAGTATGTGCTTAAATAAGAAAGTCGCACTGACTTGTTGATTTTTCTATTCGTTTCGTCTGCCATACATCGTTAGCAGCATATAGAAAACTACGAAGATAAATTTGGAGTATGAATATCTTTTGCTAGATTTGGTCAACCAATTTTGGTCAACCAAATATTGGATAACCAAAAATCTGAAACAGATACCAACCATGCTTGACAATTTTCAGAAGATAGTCGTGGAAAAACCGGTTGATATGATCATCAACCAGATAAGAACATTGATCATCTCCGGAGAACTCAAGCCTGGTGACAAACTCCCTCCCGAAAGAAGACTAGCAGAGAAGTTCGGTGTGAGTAGAGGTCCAGTTAGGGATGCTATTCATAAGCTTGAATTTTACGGCATCCTCAAGACACAACCACAGAGTGGTACAGTAGTCGCAGGTCTTGGTATATCAGCAATAGAAGGACTAATCTCGGATGTTTTGTTACTTGAACCATCAGATTTTGCATCGCTGGTTGAGATGAGGCTCATACTTGAAGTAAATGCAGCCAAACTTGCCGCTCAAAGAAGAACGGCAGATGATATTATAGCTATTCAAAAGGCCCTTGACAGCTACGAGGAGAAAATATTACAGAATAAGCCAGCAGTTGAGGAAGATCTATTATTTCATTTAAAGATTGCTGAGGCTAGCAAGAATAGGGCACTGAAGTCTTTCATGCTTATAATCACCCCGGACATTGTGAGTAACTATATAGATCTGAAAGTCTGTAGCGATGAAGGGTTTAATAAGACAATAGAAGAGCATCGCTTAATAGTCGCCAGTATTATAGATCAGGATCAACAGAAATCTGGTGATTCTATGGCGTTACATCTCCACGATGTTGTGAACTATAGCAAGACTCATCTAACAATGAATGGTCAAGCAAATAAAAATTTAAAGTAAGATTTAGTCAAAAAATAATTTTTCGTATGAAGTATATAAAACTATCTAAAACAATTTCAGGACTAGCATTAGCATTGCTCGTCCTTTCATGCACTGCACTCTTTGGTTCTTCATTATATGCCAATGATAACAGTGCAGTCGCGACTATTACTGGTACGGTTACATCTGAGTCAGATAATCTGCCGGTCATAGGAGCAAACGTAATGGTGAAAGGAACCTTGACTGGTACTGTTACCGATCTCGATGGATCATTCTCCATCGAAGCACAACCGAGCGATGTCTTGGTTATAAGTTATTTGGGATTTTCTACTGTAGAAGTAGAAGTTGGCAATCAAACAGATTTTTCGATAGTCATTTCGGAAGACGCTTTTGCTCTAAGTGAAGTTATTGTCACAGGTTACGGATCACGTAAATTATCACATAATACCGGAGCTATCGCTCAAGTAAAGGGAAGAGATATCGCAGCCATTCAGGCAAATCGAGTCGATGATGCCCTAGCAGGTAAATTATCTGGTGTCTTGATTCAAAATCAAGATGGAGAGCCTGGAGCAGACCCTAGGATTCAGATCAGAGCAGCTTCTTCGATTTCAGGAGACTCTAATCCTCTCATCGTAGTGGACGGATATCCGATCTCAGGAAGTCTGGCTACCGTCAATCCTAATGATATAGAAAGCTTGGAGATTCTTAAAGATGCTGCCTCTGCGGCCATATATGGATCTAGAGGTGCTAACGGTGTGGTTCTTGTTACCACAAAGCAAGGCCAATCTGGAAAGCCTACTATAAGTTATAATGCTTATGGTAGTATATCAAATAAGGCCGTTGGTAACATCCTTCAAACTGGTCCAGAGTGGGCGGCTTTTTCAAGACAAGAGATAGCAGCTGGCAGATGGGATGTTTCGCAAGTTGATCCTGAGTTTTTAGAGTTTAGATTGTCTGCTTACGAACGATCTCCAGGTGTAGTCAATGTAGAAGATTGGTTATTTCAGACTGGTTCTAGCATGAATCACGATCTCAGCATTAGCGGAGGTACAGATGATGTTAGATATTTCGCATCTCTGGGCTATTTGGATACCGAAGGTATAGCAATTACCCAAGGTTTTGAAAGGATAAATGCTCGACTCAATGTGGATGCCAATATAGGACGCAAAGTCAAAGCTGGAATAAACTTCAATGGCTTTTCAGGTGATCGCGACATACTAGGTCACGATATAAGAGATCTGTTAAGAGCATATAGTGTACATCCTATTTATCATACCGCGGAGTCTATTGCTTTTGTTCAGCAGTTAGATCAGGAGGCTCAAGCCTTAGGTTTAGATCCATTTGACAACGGGTATCGAGGTGGTGATGCACCATTTAATAATAGCATTTCCACTTTGCAGCCTGGAGATACTGCACAAGATTGGCACTACGGTAGGGCTAATAATGGCATAGGAGGTTCTGGAGATGCGGGCCCTGCAACGAAATTAGATAATACAGATAGATCGCAACAGACATTTTTTGGTAATGTGAGCGCTTATCTACAATACAATATCGTAGATGGGTTGGATATTAAAAGTGTACTTGGTGGAGATCTTAGAGATACGAGAGATTTCTTTTGGAGAGGATTAGAATTCGACTCTAGAGCGCGAAGTACTCAAACTCGATTAAATGAGTCAAACATCAAGAGATCGTCAGTGTTGAGTGAAACTACACTGAATTATAATAAGGTTATTGGTAAACATGACATCGGAGCGGTAGCAGGGTTAGAGTTTCAGAATTTTTACCTTAGTGGCATAACACTTAATGGAACGAATGTGCCATTTGGTCAACCAGCTAATTTTGCAATTTTAGATCCAGCGGATATTTCCATAACAGAGAGAGATGAGACTATTGCTAGAAGAAGTGTATTTGGAAGAATTAATTATGCTTACGATAACAGATATCTAGCCTCAGTCTCATTACGTAGAGATGGTGATTCACGATTTGGTATAAATAATAGATTTGAAATTTTTCCAGCATTCTCTTTAGGTTGGAACCTACACAATGAATCATTTTTTAATTCAGAATTTCTCAGTGACTTAAAACTAAGGGTCAGTAGAGGATCATTAGGAACTACATCGTTTCTTGGAGCCTTTGGTTCTTTGAGTTTGTTGAATCCACAAGCCACCATCTTTGGTAATGGATTCTTGATTCCTAATGATATAGCCAATCCAGATCTTACATGGCAGACTAATACTGAGACAAACTTTGGAACCAATTTAGGTTTTTTACAAAATCGATTCAGAATAAGTGTTGACTACTACACATCCGAAATCCAAGACATATTAATCAATCAAAGTGTACCTGAAGTAGTAGGAACCACGTCGATTGCGCTTAATTCAGGAGATGTTAGAAGTTCTGGGTTAGAGCTTGAATTTGGAGCTACCGTAATCGATAAACCAGGCTTCCGTTGGAATCTCAGTGCGAATTTTTCAACAGTAAATAACGAAATAACGGATTTAGGAGGACTAGATGAATTGCCACGTGTCCAATACGGGCAGAGTGGTAGAGGGCCGATATTTAGAAATTATGTTGGAGGTGAAATAGGAGAAATGTGGGGATTAGAAACCACAGAGGAGGTAGGCTTTGAATTTTTAGAAGATGGTACTAGACACCCGAATAATCGTACAGGCGAATCATTCGTCGTTGACCAAAACGGCGATGGTGTTATAGATAGAACACGAACTGTCGAAGAAGGTGGTGATCTAGTCAAGATAGGTCAGAATACACCAGATTTCTATTGGGGATTAAACAGTCAGATGAGTTTCGGACCTTTAGATGTCTCTATGCAGTTCCAAGGATCTCAAGGAGGCGAAGTCTATAATATTGATCCATTATACTACGGTTCAGAATGGAGCGGAAGATTAGTTGATGGATTTGATTCTGAAGGTGACGGCATCGCAGATCATAATGGTCAGTTCTTCATCGGTAATAGACGACAAACAGATTCAGGTATCCAAAGTGCATCCTATTTAGCGTTAAGAAACTTGACAGTAGGATTTAATTTAGATTCCGATTGGCTTGATGAAATTGGCATAGGATCAGCAAGAGTTTACCTTGCTTCAACGAACTTACTCTACATAGTTGGTTCAGACTATACATCTTATAATCCTGAAGGTGTTGAGATCACTAATAGCGGATATTTAGGACCTACCACTTATGGAGTGCAAGTTGGAGCTAGTCCTGTGGTCAGAAGCTTTACAGCTGGTTTAAATGTTAACTTCTAAAGATTAGACAAATGAAATTATTCAATATAATACTAGTACTCTCTTTGCTGTCACTTACTGCCTGTGAAGATTTGGATCAATCTCCACCTAATATCGCTAGTTCAAATTCACTTACCGATTTTGCTGGAGTTCTGAATGCAGCATATTTCTATCAATTAGGTTCTGTCACACCGATGGCTGTGATGGGAGACTTTAGATCAGATAATGCTTTAATGGAGGAGGAACCATTTCCTTCTTTTGACCGATTCAACGGAGATTTGGTCGATATGGAAGATCAGTTTTTCGGCCCATTTTATACTGCCTTATATCGATCGATATTAAGTGCTAATACAGTCATCGAAAATTCTGATGACCCTATAGAAATAGGAGAAGCTCAATTTTTAAGAGGCTTATCTTACTTTAAACTTGTAAGAGCATTTGGAGATGTGACAGTTAATTTGTCAGCTTCACCTTCTACTACAGATTTGTCAGTATTTGAAAGACAATCTGCCTCCGAAGTATATAATGGTGTGATAATTCCCGATCTGCAAGCTGCAAGTGAAGCTTTAGGAGTTCAAAGTGTAAATGGGAGAGCCTCCAGCTTAGCAGCTAGAGGTATGCTCGGCAAAGTATATATGCAGCTCGGAGACTTTAATAGCGCTGTTGGAGAACTAGCAGCGGTAGTTAATGGTGCGGGTGCAGCAGGATTTAGTTTGCAAGACAATTTCGCTGATGTTTTTGGAGTGGATAATGATCTCAATTCTGAGATTTTATTTGCAACTCAAGTATCCAGTTCAGTTGTCGACGAATACGGATTTTCTGAATTTTGGTCTTGGTCAGGAGGGTTAGATACTAAGTCTCTACTACCACTTGATCCTAGCTTGATATCAGCATTTGATGCGAGCCCTGGGGATCTTAGAAGAGCGGTAACAATAAATGAAGAGACTATGTCATCTCCAAAGTTCCCTCAGACTGGAGGCCCTGATCACGATTGGATAGAGCTAAGACTTGCTGATGTAATGTTGCTTTATGCGGAGGCACTAAATGAAACAGGAGCTTCATCAAGCATGGCTTTAGGCGTTCTCGATCCTCTTAGAACGAGAGCTGGTTTAGCACCTTTGGATCCAGCAGATCTCAATAGTCAAGGAGCTATTAGACAAGCAATACAAGACGAAAGAAGACTTGAATTAGCATTTGAAGGCCAAAGATGGTTCGACTTGGTTAGAACTAACACGGTTAACGCTGAATTGGGGATGACTGTAGATCCAATATATCATCTGTTCCCAATTCCGATATCTGAGATTCTAGCAAGTTTTAACACTATAACTCAGAATCCTGGTTACTAATAAATCTTCAATGAGAAAAGCTATAGTTCGAATTTAGCTCTATCTGCTTTTCTAGAGATCACTAGAAGATTTCATAGATAAAACGATTAGTTTTTTCATACAGCTGAATAGGGAGCATAATTGCTCCCTATTCAGCATTTTAATGATGATAATGATCAAATACCTGAATAGTATTCTCGAAAAGATAGGCCCTGGAATTATGGCCCTTGGGTTTACTATCGGTACTGGAAGTGTTACGTCGATGATCGTTGCTGGCAATGAACACGGGATGGATTTGCTTTGGGTTTTGGTATTAAGTTGCTTCTTTTCGTGGATTCTTATGAATGCTTATGGTAGATATAACTTAGTCACTGGGGAGACTGCCCTGTATGCTATGAAGAAGCATATAAAATATGGGCACTTTATAGCTATCATCATTATTATAGGCATAACTATAGGGCAGTGGAATTCATTGATAGGCATACTAGGTATCACTGCCAATGCCATTTATGAAGCTATCTCTAGAATATTGCCAAGTATCAGTTCTTATCAATATATGGCCGTATTAGTTATTGCGATTGTTTTGATTACTACGTTGTATACTGTTTTATTGAGAGGGAGCTTCTCTTTAGTCGAGAAGGTATTCGTTGTATTTGTTGCTGTTATGGCCTTTTCATTTATATGCTCACTCGTGATTGTTATACCCAGTCCGAAGGAAGTATTATCAGGACTCATTCCTTCGATTCCGGATGTACCGGGAGGGAATATGCTTGTAGCTGCTTTTGTGGGAACTACGATGGCCGCGGCCACTTTTCTATCGCGCCCTCTTTTCTTGCAGGGTAAAGGCTGGGATGAAAAGCATATGAAGGAACAAAGTAAAGATGCTCTTATGGCAGCTCTACTGATTTTCTTTGTTAGTGGAGCTATTATGGCCATATCTGCTGCAGCACTGAGTGGGAAGAGCGTATCGATAAATAGTGTCATGGATATGGCCAACGTATTAGATCCAATATTAGGACGTTTAGCAGTGGCAGTGTTCTTAGCTGGGGTTATGGGTGCTGGCATATCATCTGTATTCCCAATATTGATGATCACTCCTATATTGCTTGCAGACTATAAAAATGGAACTTTGGATATCAAATCTGGTCAATTTAAAGTAATCACAGGTATTGCTTGTGTGATAAGTCTTGCAGTGCCAGTTTTTGGCTATAATCCTATTAATGCACAAATTCTATCACAAGTATTCAATGTATTTGTCTTGCCGGTTGTCATCTTGAGTATTTCATATCTATTGAATAAGAAAGAATTGATGGGAGCTTATAAAGCCTCGATGCTCATGAATATTGGGCTGATATTGGCATTTGTTTTTTCTTGTGTTATTTCGTACACTGGTCTTGAGGCCATATGGCAATCCTTGAATACTTAAACATCAATTTGTGATGAGATCAGACAAAACTTTTAAATAATAAGAATGAAGAGATATAGCGATAAATATATACTCACAGATACTATGGAATGGGAAGAACTCGGTGGAGGAGTTTCCAGAAAGTTCTTGGGCTATGACAATCAGATTATGATGGTATTGGTCAAGTTTGAAAAAGGAGCCTTAGGTGCACCTCATCAACACTTCCATACACAAACTACATATTGTGTAGCTGGTAAATTTGAATTTGAAATCGATGGTGAAAAACAAGTAGTTAAAGCTGGCGATGGAGTTTATATCGAACCTAATCTTCTACATAGTGCAGTTTGTCTGGAGGAAGGGATATTAATCGATACTTTCAGCCCTGTTAGAGAGGATTTCCTTGATGGATCTGGGGTAGCATATTTTGGAGATAAGAATTAATCAAGTTTATAGGGCTATATGAAGAAAATATCAGGACTTAGATGGTGGGTAGTTGGACTTGTAGCCCTTGCTGCAGTTATCAACTATATAGATCGGCAAGCTTTTGGAGCTCTTTGGCCTGATATCGCTGCCGACCTTTTCCCAGATTTGGACAAGGATAATCAGAAAGCTATTTATGGTACTATTATGACAGTCTTTATACTGTCATACGCTGCTGGCCAATCTATTTTTGGGAAAATCTTTGATTGGATAGGAACAAGAATGGGATTTGCGCTTTCGATCGGTGTTTGGTCCATAGCTACCTTCCTTCATGCATTCGCTCAAGGCATGTTGAGCTTCTCTATTATTAGGTCACTTCTAGGTGTGGCAGAAGCGGGTAACTGGCCAGGAGCTGCAAAAGCTAATGCAGAGTGGTTTCCTACTAAGGAGAGAGCATTTGCACAAGGACTCTTTAACTCGGGTGCTGCCATAGGAGGTATAGTAGCATATCCATTCATTGGTATACTTTCAGCATATATGGGTTGGGTGTCCATCTTTATTGTCGTAAGTATTTTTGGCTTTATCTGGCTGATACCGTGGTTCTATATTGTTAAAGGAGATCCTGAGGACCATCCGTGGTTATCAGAAGAAGAGAAGTCATATATACTAAGTGGACAGCAGTATCAAGATATAAATAATGACGGATCTTTTGATGATGGATATGCTCCAAGTACAGGCAAGCTTTTAAGTCATAAAGAAAGCTGGGGTGTTATATTGGCATCAGCAGCCCTCGATCCTATATGGTGGTTGTTTATCGGATATATTCCTTTATACCTTAATGAAGTTTTTGGGATGGATGTAAAGGAAATAGCATTTTCAGCGTGGGTTCCATATGTGGGAGCGATGTTAGGTGCATGGTTTGGGGGGCTTTTAGCTCAAAATAGATTGAATGAAGGATGGAATGTTGATAAAACCAGAAAGATCGTTATCACGCTAGGTTGTTTGATTATGATCCCGTGCTTTTTCCTATTAAGAGCTCCTGGAACAGCTATAAATGCTGTTCTAATCATGGCCGTCTTGTTATTTGGATTTCAAACGGCCATTGGAAATGTACAAACTATCCCAAGTGATTTATTTGGGGGGAAAGTCGTAGGAACACTTTCTGGTTTTGCAGGTACGGCTGCGAAACTTGCTGGTGCAGCTCTTACATTTATAGTGCCTTGGATTACAACTGGAGGAAATTATTTGCCTGCATTTTTAATAGGAGGAGCATTAGCATTTATTGCCTTGGCAAGCATCTGGTTATTGTGCCCAAGGATAGAAGCGTTGAAGCCTCATTAAAATATAGAATATACAAGACAAAAAATTAGAATAATTAAATAGTAAATCATAAGAATGAGTAGTAACAAAGTAGCTATAGTAACTGGAGCAACTGCAGGTATTGGATTAGCAGTGGCAAAAAGACTAGGTAAAGACGGTTTCGCTGTTATGATCAATGGTATTAATCATGAAGAGGGTGCGAAAAAAGTAGAAGAGCTAACCGCGGAAGGAATTACCGCTGAATATTATGGGTTTGACGTAACTCAAGAAGATGCTGTTACTGAGAATATCAAAAAGATAGGTGATAAGTACGGAAGGATAGATGTACTTGTCAATAACGCAGGTGGATTAGGAGGAAGATCAAGATTTGAAGATATGACTACTGAGTTTTTCAGATTTGTGATGGCTTTAAATCTGGATTCTGTATTCTTTGCTTCACGAGCAGCGATACCTTATTTGAAAAAAGGAGAGAATCCTACCATTATCAATTACACATCAAATGCTGGTTGGAATGCAGGAGGACCAGGTGCAGGCATTTATGGGACTTCTAAAGCAGCGGTCCATACGATTACGAGAGCACTAGCTAAGGATCTTGCAGAATATGGAATTAGAGTGAATGCCGTTTCACCTGGTACAATAGATACAGATTTTCACAAGCAAATCAAATCTACGAAGCCGGAAGTTTTTGCTTCTTGGGCTAATAACATCATGCTAAAAAGATTAGGACAACCAGATGATGTAGCTGGTGTAGTTTCTTTCTTGGCTAGTAAAGATGCAGGATTTTTGACTGCAGAGACGATTCAGGTTGGTGGAGGCCAAGCATTAGGAATCTAATATTTGTAAAAATATATTTATTAAATACGATGAGTAAATTCAAAGGAAAAGTAGCAGTTGTTACAGGAGGGGCTAGAGATATAGGAAGAGCCATATCGGTACAACTTGCAAAGGAAGGAGCTAAAGTAGTAGTAAATTATAATAGTTCTAGAACTGGAGCAAAGCAAACCATAGAAGAGATAGAGTCTTTTAAAGGTAAGGCCATAGCAGTCAAAGCTGATATCTCTACACTCAGAGGTGTGAATAGTTTGAAGAGAAAGGCAGTAAAAGCTTTCGGTCAAAAAGTACATATTCTAGTAAATAACGCAGGAGGTCTTTTTGCACGCAAGACTTTGCAAGAGTTTGACGAAGACTTTTACAACTTAGTTATGGATGTGAACTTCAAAGGAACTGTATTTACGATGCAGGCTTTTGAACCATTGATGGGTAAAGGGACGTCGATTATAAATCTTTCTTCTCTTGCAGCGAGAGATGGAGGTGGAGGTGGATCTGCTCTATATGCTTCATCTAAAGGTGCGGTAACGACTTTTACTAGAGCTATGGCCAAAGAGCTTGGTCCTAAAGGGATTAGAGTTAATGCACTTTGTCCTGGCTTAATAGGAACAAAATTTCATGATGATTTCACAAAAGATGAAGTGCGTGAAATGGTTGCAGGTAAAACCCCAGTAAGAAGAGAAGGTAGTGCTGAGGAAGTAGCTGACCTTGTAGTGTACCTAGCCTCGAAAAAAAGCTCATTTATCACTGGTGCTAACTTTGATATTAACGGAGGGCTAGCATTTTCTTAAGTCACCTCACAACGTATACGAAGAACAAAGATGAAAAAAGTAGTATGTTTTGGAGAGATCATGCTTCGGCTGACACCTCCGGCTATGAGAAGGTTTTCACAAGCAAGCAGCTTTGATGTTATATATGGTGGTGGAGAAAGTAACGTAGCAGTATCACTTGCTAATTATGGTCTTCCAGTTGATTTTGTAACAAGGCTCCCCACTACAGATATAGGCGAGTGCGCACTCATGGAGATGAGAAAGCGCAACGTTGGAACAAGTTATATCGCCAGAGGAGGAGAGAGACTAGGCATATACTTTCTAGAGATAGGCGCAGTATCAAGAGGGGCCAAGGTAGTGTACGACAGAGCACACTCTGCTATGTCATCTATAAAGTCAGGTATGATAGATTGGGATGCCGCTTTTGAAGGTGCTGACTGGTTTCACTGGACAGGTATCACTCCTGCGATATCTCAAGGTGCTGCTGATGTTTGTCTAGAGGCTATCAAGAAAGCTAATGAACTAGGCATCACAGTTTCTACAGATTTGAATTATAGAAAGAAGTTGTGGAAATATGGCAAAGAACCATCTGAAGTGATGCCAGCTCTAGTAGAAGGGTGTGATGTGATCCTTGGTAATGAAGAAGATGCTGAAAAGCACTTTGACATCCATCCAGAAGGTGTAGATGTAACGAAGGGAGACTCTGTACATGCGGAGTCATATCTGTCAGTTTGTAAGCAACTCATGGAGAGGTTCCCGCGATGTAAAAAGGCGATTGTAACCTTGAGGGGGTCGATTAGCGCATCTCATAACTCTTGGTCGGGTGTTCTTTATAATGGTACTGACCTTTTAACTACTAACACATACCAGATCACTCACATAGTAGATAGAGTGGGAGGTGGTGATAGTTTCATGGGCGGGCTCATCTATGGGCTAAAGTCTTATGATGATGACCAGAAAGCTCTTGACTTTGCAGTTGCAGCTTCTTGCTTAAAGCATACCATCTATGGAGATGCTAACCTTGCAACCAAGGAAGAAGTTGAAAAGTTGATGGGCGGTGACGCTAGTGGCAGAGTAAGTAGATAACAAGTATACTTAAGCAAAAAAATAGAACGATGGCACGATGGTCTAGAATCGAAGTCTTTCAGACTATGGAGCGAGTAAGGCTGGTGCCTCTTTGTTACCATGGGGAAATAAAAACTCTTGTTGAGATAGTTGAAGCATGTTACAGAGGAGGTGCAAGAGTATTTGAGTTTACAAGTAGAGGAGATAGAGCACACAAGGTGTTCGACGCTCTTGTTGAGCATTGTCAGAAGGCCACACCAGAGATGATCTTAGGTGTTGGATCTGTTACAGATGCTGCTCAAGCTAGTTTATACATGTCTCTTGGTGCTGACTTTATAGTGACCCCTGTCCTAAGAGAGGATATAGCACTCGTATGTAATCGCCGTAAGGTGATGTGGTCGCCGGGATGTGGAAGTATAGCAGATATATGTAGAGCAGAGGAGCTCGGCGCCGAGCTAGTAAAGTTATTTCCGGGTAGCGTATATGGCCCTGGTATGATCAAGTCAATCAAAGGTCCACAGCCTTGGACATCTATCATGCCAACGGGTGGCGTAAGTACTGACCCTGAAAATCTCAAAGGATGGATCAATGCTGGAGCTACATGTGTAGGTATGGGTAGTAAGCTTATATCTAAGGAAGTTGTAGCTAACAGAGAGTTTGACAAACTAGAGTCTACAGTAAAAGACACGATAGCATTATTACAATCACTCTGATCATTCCGATAGGAATGCGTTGTGTTAAGAATAGACGTTTTTAAAGGTGCTCTTCAGCTTTATCGAAATTTCGGTATCGCGCGAAGAGCATCTTTTTTTATCTAGAATTAACTATCAGATCGATATAAAGCCCTGTTACAATCTCGTGGTGCAGATTTTTCTAATCCGAAGTACTTATTAAATATTTGTTACAACTGGTCGTTAAGACTAAAGAGGAGCAACCTTATGTGGCTTCCATCTGTATATCTGTATGTACTAATTGCTAAATAAGAGCCATGAAAAACATCTTGTATGTATCCCTAGCCCTGCTTTTCTTATCCTCTTGTGTGGGAGATGATTTTATAGATGATGAGATAGATCCGGTACTCAGAGTAAATACCCAAGTAGATTCTTTGGCTGTAGGTACTGCTTTTCAGTTTGAAGCCGCATTCTTTAATAATGTAGGCGTGGACGATGGCACCGAAGTGATTTGGTCTTCTAGTGATCAGAGCATCATCTTTATAACATCTGATGGGTTAGCAACTGCTATTAGCCCTGGGGAAGTAGAGATATCAGCTACCGCTCTGACTCCAGATGAAGAATTAGTAGTTTCTTTTAATGTTGTAGCGGGAGACGTAACCACGGAGGCAGAAGTTGCGCAGACACGATCGGGAGTGATAGAAACCACAACGTTCTACGATCTAGAAGGAGACTTTGTAATAAGTGTAAATGATGCAGGTAATCTCTTGTTAGAGATAGCCGATAACTATCAGGCCTCCGCGTCACTTCCGGGACTTTTTGTATACCTCAGTAATAATCCTAATAGCATAGCCGGGGCTTTTGAGATCAGTGAAGTAGAAGTATTCCGTGGGGCGCATAGTTTTGAGATTGAAGGAGTCGATATCAACGAATACAACTTCCTTTTGTATTTCTGTAAACCGTTTAATGTAAAAGTAGGCGACGGAGACATCATATAGCATCCTTCAACTATCGGACAAGACAATATCATCGATGAATCTTTATAAACTACTTTTCACGATACTTCTTTTCAGTACGACCTATGCATTAACTGCAGGAGGTGGCTGGCCACAACCTAAGGGTAAAGGATACTTTAAGTTATCAGAGTGGTGGCTAATCTCCGATAGGCACTACACAGATCAAGGACGCATAGATCCCAATGTCACCACAGGTATCTTTACCACCAGCATATACGCAGAGTATGGTATCACTGATCGCATAACGGCCGTCTTATATCTTCCTTTTTTCAGTAGGACTTATCAGAATAATGTCTTGTCAGGTACGACCAGAGAGATCATCACACCCGGCGAGGCGATCAACGGTATCGGTGATACGGACATATCGATCAAGTATGGTCTTACAAAGCCAGGGAAAGGACTTTCCGTAGCAGCGACAGCTACTTTTGGTCTCCCTTTCGGAAATGACTCAGGAGGAAGCCAAGGTCAACTCCAGATCGGTGATGGAGAATTTAATCAGTTACTTACAGTAGATGTAGGTACTTCATGGCAGAATAACAATACACCTCTTTACGCTAACTTCAGCCTAGGATTCAATAATAGAAACAAAGGCTTCTCTGATGAAGTCAGATATACGGCTGAGCTGGGTGCTCAAATATTGAATCAGAAGCTATGGGTGATCGGTAGAGTAAATGCCATCGAATCTCTTAAGAATGGAGACACGGCTGCCACTTCTAACTCTACCAGCATCTTCGCTAACAATACGGAGTTCGTAACACTTGGTGGTGAGCTAGCTTATAACATCGGTAAGAACTGGGGTGTCAGCGCAGGATATGCTTCTGCTATCAGAGGCGAGATCATCTTCGCAGCACCATCCTATTCATTCGGTGTTTTCACGAAGTTCTAATCTAGATTGAACATACAAGAGAAAGAATCCTAGGGATAGCAGTATTCTACCTGTTCTCTCAGCTCCGTTTATTCTACTAGACTTTATAGACCATCTCATGAAGTGGTTCTTACTGTTATTGGATAGGTCTAAATCTCACCTATTCTATCCTACCAGATAAATCTAAGTGTTCTACATGTTTCCCCTATGTACCCACTTTTATTAATATATAATGAACTTTAATCTGTAAAACGCAGTTAATCAGGGTATAACTTATACGAATATTTTATATATTTGACTGCAAATAGGAACTCGAAAACCGAAAGAAGTAGTTTTCTTATTTTGAGACCTTAGTCGAAAGAGCCTGAGTTTGGGAGCAAACTTGGGCTTTTTA
>CAZXIE010000049.1:0-23211 GCA_964640065.1 uncultured Saprospiraceae bacterium | reverse complement strand
GGTACAATCTTTTGCTATCATCAGTCCAGAAGGCGTATGGTGGGAGTTTTTTGAGAAGGCCTAGTTGACCTGCGAAGGTGTGTAATGCTTCTACTAATGAGCTGAGATGTTCAGGTTCTAATATTTAATATACGTGAGACACATCCTTGCGTCGGACAACTGATTTATAGTTCCTCGGCGTTTCCTAGCGGCGAGAGTTTCTTTATAACTTCAATTCAAAGCAGGCGTAATCTCAATCACCTTAAACTCGATAGCGCCGTGATCACCTTGTATAAAGATGGGTCCTGGTTCTCCTTCACGACTATCTAGTGCTCCTCCCGTTATACCCGGGATAATCTGATCAGATATGATGGCCTTGCCATTGGCTACAACAGAGACACGCCGCCCGATCAGGGTTATGATATACTCTTGCCACTGGCCAGCGGGCTTAGCTGCCATCTCATTGGGGGTCAGAAAACCATAGATGCCCCCGAAGAAGAGACTAGAAGGATATTTTCCATAGTTGTCTTCTATCTGCACTTCGTATCTACCTCTCAGATAAATGCCGCTATTACTACCCTCAGGATATTTGAAGACTACTCGAAGCTTAAAATCATCAAAGACCTGGTCACTGATCAAATTACCCCCTGACTTTGTATTGATCAATAAACCTTCTTCTACATTCCATTGGTTCGTACCATCAACATGCCAGCCGTCCATGCTAGATCCATTGAACAAAGTCTGGGTATTACCCCATATAGGATCATCATGTCTTTCTAAAGTCGGAGCCCGAATACCCTCCCAGCTATGCACGCTTCCATCTACATAGGTCATGGTGCCCTTTAAGCTACCTTCACTTTCATGTCCTTTAAAGGACATCAAGCCAGTTGGTTCCCATTGGTTAGGTATAGAAAATGAAAACTGATCTCCTTCGACCTTGACATGAGCGATCGGTCGTGCACTTCCCATCGCATATACGAATCTCCCGATGAGCGTCCCCCTGCCCGACTTGGATATCTCGAGCCATGAAGGCAAATCTTTAGCATCTTTAGATATGGTGAGATCCCATCTTCCTATATATGATTCTCCAGGTATCTGACTGGTGAGCATAGAAATGATCGAAAGAGAAATAAAGATGATAAGTGTGATGTGTCTCATGAGTATCATAGTTTAAGCTCAGGCTAATATAATCTGCTGTCACATAAGGAAAGGCAACATGCCAAAACAATTAGTTAATCAAATAAATGATTAATTTAATTAACTATATTTAGGATATAGGATTGATCAAAAACTAAGACAAGATATACATGATAAAAGTAGGAGATAAAGCCCCAGAATTTACACTTGTTGGCACTGATCTTAAGCCGATAAAGCTTGCGGATTATAGTGGTAAGAAACTCATCTTACATTTCTTTCCACTCGCCTTTACCAGCGTTTGTACAGCACAGATGTGCACTGCTCGGGATGAAGAAAATGACTACACTTCACTTAATGCTGAGGTTGTAGGAGTGTCTGTAGATTCGCCTTTTGTACTACAGAAGTTTGCAGAGGAAAACAATCTGAACTTCCGATTGGGGTCCGATTTTAATCGACATACTTGTCGCGCTTTCCATGTATTATTTGAAGATGATTTTTTGGGTATATCAGAGTTTGCCAAAAGGTCAGCATTTGTCATAGATGGAGATGGTATCGTAAAATATGCTGAAGTGACGGATGGCAAGTCCCTTCCGGATTTTGCAGCTATCAAAGAGGCACTAGGCTAATGCAATATGTAATAAGTCTATGTATACTTTGCCCTATGTCATTTACGAAAGTGGAAGGGCAATCATCTAGCGAATCTCAGACTTTCCAAGATTGTGACGTCTGTCCTGTCATGACACATGTGCCAGCAGGATCGGTATCGATCGGTTCATATCCAGAAGAGATAAGTGGTCGCGAGCTAGTCAGGTATAGAGATGGAGCGCATTATAAATACTTCATGTCAGGATTTAGGGTTGCGGCAAATATGAATTAGTATGGGGGATTATAACATACCACTTGGAATCAGCGACAATGCACTAACAAGTCATCTACACACAGCCACACTGTGCACGGCGGACATAGAAGGTTACAAGCACTTTTATGGTGGCATCATGATGATGGATATGGTGGGTCCCATAGCACAATCGCAAGAACACAAAAAGCAGCAAAAGAAATTTTGGAATATCGCGGAGGACATAGACTATGATGTCTATCACTTTTATAGATCTGCTGTTCCCAGTTTAATACGATTAAGAGTCATACACCTTAAGACTCCTACTCCTCATATCCACCAGAGTTATAACTCTTATGAGTTGGGTTCATTCTCTTTAGGATTTCCTACTTCGGATGCTAAGGCATTTGATAGTAGACTTCGGTCCCAAGGTGTAGTCGCGATGGCACCTATGCAAGTAGGTGATATCGTGAGAGCTGATGGTGTGCCTGGCCAGTATATCGAAACTATTTATAAAGGACCTGACTTCTTGCACTGTGTAGGGATCGAACGCGTGAATATTCCGCAGCTTGCGCCGTGTGATCCTAATTCTGAATTTTGTGGTCCAGGATATTCTGCTCTGGTAGTAAGGGATGCTGATCGAGAGATCGACTTTTTTACAAAAGTTTTAGATTGGTATACACTATATGATGCTGAGTGGAAAACTTCGCCGGGGACTGCACTTGGCATACCGGAGGACACTCCATATAGATTCACCGGATATTATGCGCAGGGTGCGAAACAGAATTATATTATTTCTTTAGAATTTGAAAAGGGAAGCGAGATAGATACTGGAGTAACCTCATGTCCTCCACATCAGGGATTGGGCATGTATAGCTTCTTTGTAAGGGATATAGACGAGGTAATAAAAAAAGCACGAGCATATAATATCACTATTATAGCGCTTCCGCAAATGATACATGATCCAATCGTCGGAAAGGGAAAGGCATGTGTGGTACAATCTCCGGGCGGCATGTATATAGAACTATTTGAAATTTAATTATGGACCATATACTGGAAAAATTTACTGCTATCCTCTGTGGCACACTAGATAACCAAGCTCAGATAGATAGAGAAAGAGCAGCAGGCCGACAAGTACATCCGTATGCTCGACATGTCACAGATATCTGTGATGGTAAGATTATAAATCGGCCAGATGGGCATGAAGGCTTGTATATTTTAGAAGAGAGCTACTACGTGAAGCCTGACACTGAAGTCATGGAGTTAAAGCCACTACTATTCTATATGCGATCTGATGGTAGCTATAAAGCTTTGTTAAATTCGGTGCAGATACCATTACAATTCACTAAAGAGCAAGTGCGTAATGATAACAAGAATCTGATTATAAACTTTGAAGATCTAGAGTTGCGTAATTTTGGAACTGCAGAGTATGAGTTGCAAGATGACGGCTCTTTCAAAGTAGATCATGAAGCCGATATGGGCGGGGGTATCACCTTTCGATTGATCGAAACACTCTCCCGCGATGGATTGGACGTGATGGAACTTGTACATAAGGATGGCGTGAAACTAACACCTTATGATACGCCTATAGAGTATCGGCGGGTAGTATAGAAATGAATTGGGTGGTTTGAAGTACCGTCTGGTATTCTTGATCTTATCAACCTAATCAAGAGAATTTAACAAGATCATTAATTCATTATAATAGGCTTTCCATTACGGCTATATCCGCTCCGGGATCTTGTATATAATTAGATCTGCTTAAACTCTAGGGGAGTTATTATTGGTGGAGCAGGTATTTGCAATTGGATTTACAATCAGAGGTTAATTATCCTGTATCTCATATAAAACTATGAGATGCCCATCATAATCTACAAATGCTGCTTCTTTAAAAGTTGCATAATCATTGGAGTCTGTAGTCGGTGGAACGGTCTTAAGACCTAGTGCCGTTATCTGATCCATAGTGGCGTCCAAGTCATTAACTCTTATTACGGAGGCTGTCATATGAATGCCCTCATACTTGGGGAGCTCCACTCCTTTAATCTCGGTTAGGCCCAAGGTGCGTTGTTGATTAGGACTGTCGAGTGTAGCAAAAGATATCTTTGCTTCTTTAGGTATGTTAAATACAGGATAGGAATAAGAGTCCTCATCTGATTCTTTCCTATAATTAATAGTAAAGCCAAGGATGTCTTGATATATTTTAAGTGACTTATCTATATCTGCGACTACTAATGTGATTCTTTTGTAATAAGGAGGATTTTCATTCATGTCTTGTGCTTGTAGGGTTGAAAGGGTAATAACATATATAAGAAGTGTAAGTAAAGTGCGCATCACTAATCTTTATTCTGGAGTTCTATAAATTCAAACCATGCTCCTTCTGTGGTCCTAACAGTGATAATGTTTACTAATCCATATGGTGCGAGTTCGATATTTGAAGCACTGGTGTTAACGCTTACACCATTCTTTTCAATAAAAGAAAGGTACTCTTCTACCCGTCTAACTGGAAAGCGCAACATGAGTATGCCTAAGTTGGGAGGACACGCGTGAGCAGCGTGGTGTTCTCCTTCCAAATCCAGAAATTGAATCAATTCTATTGAGCCATAACTATTTGGGTTAGGCTTGTATATATTGATCGGTGCTCTCACTGTATGGTTGATGTTCGGAGGTATACCGAGCACATTAGGACCTTTAGGACGAGTATCTCCTTTAGTTTGAAAGGATAGTGTAAAACCTAGTTTATGATGATAAAAATCGTGAGCTGCATCCAAGTCATTGGTGATCAAGGAGGAATTAAAAATTCTGCTGACCTTTTGAAATTCGAAACCCTCTAGCGGTGGATTGAACCTTTGGATGCCGGCAAAAACTACTCCGTCTGGTCCTTTCATGAGTACTTCGGATACATCATATATATCGAAAGTATAACGATGAGGTTTAGAGTATCCATTCCAGCCTTTCTTCTCAAATTCTAAATACTGCTGATCCATATCATGGACTCTGATGTTGAGGTCGAAGATGCCACCTGTATCCCAGGTGTTAGCGGATGACCGTATAAGTTGTTGATCTACATTATGAAATTTCACTATACGCAGATAACCACTACCTGCCCCGGGATTCTTGAGTACAGCTTCTTCGATGGTGACAGGATCTTCTAGTTGCCATAGAGGATGAAAGCCACTAGGTACTGCTCCTTGATGAATTACTTCCCACCCAAAACTCTGTTGAAAGAAGTTGAGTGAGCGTTCAAAGTCAGATACACTGATCACTGCCTCTTGAAATCCTTTGACAAGTAGATCTTTCTCTGATTCGTTGAAATGGAAAGTGTGTGGTATTGATGGATTCAAAGCCTATCTATTTTTTAGTACTCTCCCTCATTCCCCCTCTTGACAAGAGAGGGACGATTAAATTTGCTTGTCGAATTTAATCAGGGTGAATATAAGTCATTTATAATGTCATCTACGTAAATTATTCCATCGCGTTAACCCCACTCAAATAACCTCTCTAACTGACGCAGAAAATCAACATTCGCTAATTCGCTAATTTTAAAATTTACTAATTCATTTATCCTGTAACTCACAACTCGCTGAAGCACTACCCATATTAAAAGAAAGATTCTTGGTGCCTGGAGAAGTAGTGACGATCACATTAGAGGCCACAGCATCTTCTACTTTACATCTAATCATTAAATAGTCTGATCCTTGCTCATAAAATTGATACTCCTTTTCTCTGATCTGTACCATGTGCTTTTTAGATATTTTGTTGATCGAACTGGTGACTCCTGAATGACTCGACTCCTTGGATGTTTCCTTTTTTGTAGGTGTCGGACATCCACTGACGATGCCAGCTCCGATGGCTGCGCTCGATACTCCTTTTATAAATATTCTTCTACCGGATCTCATGACTTTTATTCTGCTACGTGATGTAAATAAGCCAAGAGCGCATCTTGCTGTTGTTTTTTTGGTAGCCCGATAAACACCATATTGGTACCTTTTATATAGTCATTAGGATTAATGAGCCATTCTCTGATAGTAATATCGCTCCAAGTAATATCAGAATTAATAACAGCTTCAGAATATTTAAAATCTGCTAGAGAACCAGCTTTTCTTCCGAAGACTCCATGCAAATTGGGTCCCACTTTATGCGGTTCTCCCTTATTTACATTGTGGCAGGCTTCACACATGATAAAAAGTCGTTTTCCAAGTTTCTGCTGAGGAGAGAGTGATAGGGAGTTAGCCGCGTCAGATTTTTTGGTTTCTTGCTTTGCAGTTTCTATTTTTTTATCGGGTGTATCGGTCTCCACTTTTTTCTCTCCTCCACAACTTATTATCACTGTTGTAAATGTTAGAGATAATATGATTATAAAATTCTTCATTGGTTATATGAGGTTCATAATTTCAAATGCTACACGCTCACCTGATTCCATAGCTCCTTCCATGCCTCTGTTGAGTTCAGCAGTATGTTCTCCAGCAAAATGAATGCGACCATGTGGCTGTGCAAGGTGATTTGCAAATTTGGTGATCTGCCCTGGGTGCCAATAGGCATATGCGCCACCTGCATATTTATTTTCTGTCCATGTCCAATAATAGACTAGCTCTAATGCTCCTTTAAGACTAGGTCTTATTTCCTCTAAATATTTTATAACTTCTTTAGCGGCTCGTTCTTTTCCAATTTGCGCAAGTCTTATGGCAACATTACTATTAGTGTATGCTACACAACTTGTAACTTCTTCAGGATCGGATACGTTATTTTTTAGTGCCATGAATCTTCCGCCAAGACCATCCGTCCACATGCTAGGTGGCAGGTTATCCTCTTCCCAGTATTTCTTTTTCACGGCAAAATGAAATTGTGTAGAGGGTGTGTAGTCAAGGGTGGATACTCCTTCTAATTGTAATCCTGTAAGAACAGGCGATAATTTGATATTTCTGATTGCTGATGCTGGCAAAGTACATATCGCATATTTTGCTTTAAGTACTTTCCCATTTTCTAATTTAACCTCCGCATGATCTTTCTCAGAGGAAATGGATGACACGGGAGATAGTTGAAGTATGTCGCCATTAAAAGCTGCCGCCATAGCTTCTGGTATCCTCTGATTACCTCCGATAGCGGCACCACCTTTCCTGTTGGATTCGCTCATTGTCGAGATAAAGTTTAGAATCTGAAAGTACATGAGCACAGAGATGCTTTCGGCATCTTTTCCATATGAGGAGTTGGTCGCAACGCTTAAGGTGATTGCTTCATCTGACCAACCTCTTTCTTTAAGGACTTTATATACCGACTTATCCCAATCTGTATAATTTGGATCTCTCCATGCCTTAAGATCATTGTTAGGAAGTGGGTTCAGCTCGCTATATACATTCCAAGGTCCAGAAGATATGAAAGTAGATCTCGCCTTTTCTGGAAATGGATTATAAGGATGGTTAGGCCAGTCATCTAGTAATATCGTTTTATCTTTTATGCGATAGCATACTTCCCCTGGCCTAGGTTCGGTACGTGGTCGCATGGGCCCTAAGGAGATGCCATATTTATCTATAGCATTTAGGAGCCTGGCGTAACCACCACCTAACCCATTAGCTCCAAGCTCAGGAAAACCTGGGACGATATCTTTATCTGCAGTATATACGCGACCACCAACTCTATCAGTTGCCTCTACGATCATTACCTTATATCCTAGCTCTTCTAGTGTGAGTGCCGCATTGAGCCCAGATAGACCAGCACCGATGATCAGGACATCAGCATCATGAGTATTGGATTGTCTATTAAGACAAGAACTAAAACCAAATAAGCTCGTGGTGAGTAGTCCGGCGGATGTTTTTAATACTGTTCTTCTTTTCATACTCTAGGTGTCCCAGGTCAAAGGCTTAGTAAATAAGTCTGGTTCTTTTGCAATTGTAGCATTTACGAAAGTGGAAGGGAGATAGTCTTTACTATCTACGATGTTACTACTTGTCGTCCAGATCATATGCCCAGGAGTGTTGCTCATCTTTAATAATGAAAGCCATGCAGTCTGACTTGTCCAGTGAGTGTCACTAGGTATATGTGTGTATCTCTTGTCGTCGAGATATTTTTTATCAAAATCAAAAGTGTCAAGCGTCATCTCAGTGCGATAAGTGTCGGTCTTTTTCTCATGCCATTTTGTGAATGCGTGGCGGGTTACATGTACCCGATTACCTATCACCTCAGCTACAAGATTGATAGGCTTGCCAAAAACTGTGCTTTCCATCGAGAAATTAGCTTTTATTTCAGGCCCATTAGGAGTTGCTATGCCTCCTGATATACCTCCTATGAACGGCTTGATTGCTACCATTTCACCGGTATATGGATTTTCAAGTTGATCGATAAACTCACCAGTCTTAGGATGCTGATAGAGCAACCAGCTTCTTGATTTGGTCTCTATGTTACCATTGTCCAGCACCCTTTTGATCCTCATGCTGCAGCCTGTGAATCTTAACACCTCTTTACCAAATCCATCTAAATCATCTGGTAGATCAGGGCGGATGCCGAATACCCTCCCTTTAGATAATGAGAATACTTTTCTACCAGACAGATCTCCCTGTAACTTCTCTAGAAGTTGCAAATTGTCCATCGGATCTTCCAGATTATAACCTCCAGTTGTGATGGCAGAGGCTCCAACTTTTGATGTAGTGCATCCCAATAAAGGAGCCGAACCTATTAAGCTTAAGCCACCGATTAATGAGAGGCCTTTTCTTCTACTGATGAGAGGTAGGAGATCCTGAGCGTTCATACTAAAAATAGTTTACTTAATTAATAGTTAAGTAAATTAACTAAAATTTCTCATATTGAGGTATGAAGTAGAAGTTATGAATCGATATTACTTTACTCTTATGATCGCAGGATTGCTCATATCAGCATGTGCTGATAAGAAATCTTCGACGGCTGTGAATGAAGCGAAGTCAGCAGATACAGCTCCGATGACTCTAGAAGATCATGTCCAAGAGATCATGGACATGTGGCCAGGCAGTTATCGCAATGACGAGCAAATCAAAAAGATCGAAGAAAAAGGAGGAAAAATATGGCGCATAGATGATAGTGGGCAAGGAGGACACTTGGACATAACATCTCACTATATCAAAATCGACAAACCAGATATCGGTGATCACGTACTTTATGTCGAAGAATATAGAGATGGAGTGCCAGATGAGACCTATCGTCAACGCATATATACGCTTAGTATCGATGACTCACTGCAGATGGTAAGAGTCAAGATGTGGCCATTCAAGGATAAGAAGAAGTATATCGGTAGTTGGGAGGATCTCTCTATGCTCGACAGTCTATCCGAAGATCAGCTCACAGCATTTCCAGATATATGTGATTTACTTGTGAAGCCTTTAGATGGAAAGTATCATATGTATATGAATAAGTCTGACTGTACTTTTGGGACAAGGACTTTCAACTATGAAGTGATGCTCTCAGCGGACAGATTTAGCTATCGAGATAAAATCTATGATAGTGAGAAGGATTCGACGACTTCAGCCGCTAACTTTGAATACCATGATCTTGATCCTATAAATTAATAATGAGAACATGCTAAAACTATTTCCAAAACACGTAGGCGTATGGGAAGGCACCTATACTAGAATCAATCCAGACGGGTCGGTAAGAGACAAGTGGAAAAGTCGTCTTTCTGTTAGATTTATAGGTGAAAGAGGTTACCACCAAGTCAATGAATATATGTGGGACGATGGACACTATGAGTGTCATGACTTTGGCCGTTGTGAATTCAATGAAGATTGGGAGCTCATCTTCGATAATCCAAGAATACTCGGGAAAGCTTGGGAAACAGACAATAGTATAGTCTTGACATGGAGCTATAGAGATCGTCCGGGATCCAAGCTCTATGAGATCATCGATCTCATCGGCCCTGAAGAGAAGCATCGCATCCGTGTATGGAAATGGGCTCAAGACAATGAGTTTCAAGGTCTAACTATGATAGATGAGCACCAGACTAAGGAAGCGACAGATGCAGCTTTTTGGGATAAGGTCCCAGATATTAGAACCAATGGTCAACCATCAAGATCTGATAGATAGATAAGACAAAGAGCCTCATGGTATGATGGAATTGAAGCTTACTACAGAAAGGCGTTTGTACTTTTTAGTTCTAGAATGAGTAAAGTATTAAAGAATTTGAATCATGTCCAATTGTACATTCCAAGGTACACCTCTAGCTGCAACAATTATAACCAATAGTCCAGGACGCAGCCTATCCTTTTATTGTGATGCTCTGGGATATGAAGTACTTCAAAAAGGAGAGCTAGATTCAGTGCAAAAACGCACTTTCGGTCAGCATTTGTCCAACTACATATTGCTTGGCCATGACCGCGGAAGTATCGTGAGACTCTTAATCATATCCGATGACTCCGCTCTACCCATTCGCCATGGAGCGAGACCTTGGGATGAAGGGATGTGTGTCATGGAGGTAGGTGCCAAAGATGTAGACCTGGCCTATCAAAATATGATACGCCATCGCTTCGGTGTGATCACTCCTCCGAAAGAATTTTCTGTGACAGGACCTGAGCCTTTGGGACATGTAGTCATGAAAGCCTTTGGTACTATGGGACCTTCAGGAGAACAATTATTCATCACACAGATTACGCATCGTGAAGGTGGCACTAACCTATGGGAGCATCGTAAAGACATCAATGTCTATCCTCCAGGTAACATAGTGTTTTCATTAGGAGATAGATCTGTTCAGCGATTCTATAATCAAGTCTTCGGACTACAGCCTACAATAGATCTTGTGCTCGATCAGCAGGATTCTGCCCTCATCATGGGAGGTCCGTCAGACATGTCTTTTAACATGTGTTTGATGGGCAATGGCATGTATAAGTCTGGTATGGAACAACATGTATATCAACCTTTAAACCCGTCTTATACATTTGAGACATACCCTTGTGAGTTCTCTAAGTTAGGTTTAGCATCTGCCTGTTGGTCTGGTAGCGATCTTGATGCGGTACCATCAAAAATCACCAACCACGGTGGATCGGTTTTAGGTGAAGTATTATTACCTCTTAGGGATGATCCAAGTCCAAGAGGATTAGTTTATCGCGGCCCAGCGGGCGAGGTTATTGAGTTGGCATCGTGACTTAATCAATCGCTTAGATATCATTTCTATCAGTTCCTAAGTGCTTTCAAGATTCATAAATACTTCTGCTACCCTATCAGGATGTGTCATCATCCCAGACCTTGATAAAGGTAAGTCTATCCAATTCCACTTTGTATTGTTCTTGGCGGGACCTGGCATCCAATCAGATGAAGGACGATGCTCTTGTCCGCTGCATCTGATGTATGTCTTGGGGAGTCCTTCATAACCACCATTTTGAAGTTTAAGTTCTGTAGTCCATTGCTTCATGGGGTGGTAAGTGAGTAGCCTTTTTAATTTTGCACGAACTTCAGGATAGTCTTTGGATACTAACATGTCTAAAGTATAATCTTTAAAAAAGTCCATTTTATAACCATCAATAAAGTAGGCCTTTCGAGCTTCATACTTTTCGTAAATGGGTGAATCTTCTGGGGGCCAAGCTCTCATAACACCTTTCCTCGGCACCAGAGCATCATAAAAGACGATGTGCTTGATTTTATCTTTTAATCGATCAGCAACTCCAGTGATGGTCACACCAGAGAATGAATATCCTATCAGGATGACGTTTTCTAATTCATTGTATTTAATGACGTTTGTGATGTCATCTATATGAGTATAAAGGTCGACATCTGGAGATAGAAGATGAGCTCGTTCGCCGACCCCTGTAGGTGTGGGTGTGAAAACAGTATGACCATGATCTTCCATTATCCGTTTGACATCGGACCAGACCCAGCCACCATGCCATGTACCTGGGACCAGGACAAATGTTTTAGATGATTTGGTTTTGGATTCATCGGTGTCTGGAGAACAACTTCCAAAGGTAGTTCCACCTATTACTCCTGCAGTGGCAATGAAACTTCTTCTTTTCAATTTGATATCATTAAAATTGACAGTATGGTTCTTTCTCTACCAATTCAAAAGCAAATAAATACTTTGCTATGCCACTTAAGATACTCATCATCATACCCATCTCTAATAATTCGCCTTCAGAGAAAGCTTGCTTGAGTCTGGATTGTAGTCCGATAGAAATTTGTCCTTTGGTATTTTGAAGCGATAAGGATGTTGCCAAGTGCAATGCACACTTCTCTCTTTCGGAGTAGGGCCCTTCTTCGATATTTTCGAGATGATTGATTTTATCTTGTGTAATACCAGCAGAAAGGGCGGCCTGTGTATTTCCTTTATTGCAAAATTGGCAACCGTGTATTTTACTCAGCTTAAGACGAAATAGCTCCTTGATACTTGCCTCTAATTTGCTTTTGTAGTAAAAATCATTGTAAAAAGAATCTACATACCAATTGAACAACTCAGGATTATGACCTAGAGACTCAAAAAATCTTGTGCCTTGTCCTCTTTCTTTTGCACGATCGATAGCTTCTTGTAGTGGTCGCGAGAGTCGGTTGTGATCTACTCGAGATATAAAATCCTGACTCATAGTCCTTTATTGATATAGTGAACTTAAGGATAAACCGACAAGAACAATAAAGGTATCCTTAGAAATAAGTAAACTATGACTTGAATTGTGTTCTTGATGAGGTACGGCCTTCTTCTTGATACATCTCGCACTGAAGTCCGTCTGGAGAGAAGGTTATAGCGAAGGTGTATAGAGTGGGCTTTTCATAATATTGGATTTTATTAGGCGGCCCCAAAAATTTGTAACCTAAAGCTATAGCGTTGTCATATGCTGGTTGCATATTTTTATATAGAAAGCCCAGATGATCTATGTCTGGTCGATAAGTTTTGGGATCCCTTCTTTTAACAGTTGACCGATCTATGTTTAGCGCTTCTGGTTCTGCAAGTACGATTTGGTGATTACCGACCATCATATGCGCATAATGCTTTTTAGTATCGATCAACTGACCTCTAAATACCTCGGTGAAGAACTTTTGATTCTCTTCCAGATCCTCTACTAATAGCATTAGATGATCAACCGAATACCCATCCACATCTTCATTATCGAGATCTTCTTTGACTACGATGAGATTGTAGTCTGGTCCAGTACAAAGGATGGATGTTGCATTACTGTGAGGTAAAGAGAAGTTCTTCTCAATGATGGATACGTGATTTTTTTCTAATTTTTGGATAGTTTGATCAAGAATGGGAGTCGATAGTGCTAGCCAGTGTACACCATATCTCGGAGGATTGTCCGGAGATGGGAGTTCAAAATTTCGTTCCCAGCGTTTTGGATCACCTACCGCTATACCTGGAAAAGGCCCCCTTTTGGATATATTGATTGTAGATTGTCCTGGTTGTAATAGTTGAAAATCTATGAACTCAAAAGGATTAGGACTTTCTTCAAGTACTGCTCTAGTCCCAAAGTTGATTTCAAAAAAATCATTACACGTTTTACGATTCTGAGTGTAATAATGTATGTCATCAAGCATTATAGGTGCTAGTTCATCATTGACGCTAACTTCTTTCTGTTCAGCTATTTGATTAATCGATTGCTGGTTTCGTTCTTGGCAACTAATTATAGAGGCCAGAAGGACAATGAATAAAGTATTGCGTATCACGATGAACTAGCTCCTTGTATAATTAGAATTTATAAGTTACTGATCCGGATATCCTTCTTGGCAGGTAAGGAACTCCTCTCACATTGGCAAATTCGCCTGTATTACCATTAGCTGCTGCTAGGCGAAATGTATCATCTGTTGCAGCACTAATTACGCTTGCAGCATGAGATACATTGGTTAGATTTTGTACTGATAATTTGAATTGCAATTTCTTTCCAGCATTGAAAAAGATGTTACCATCCATCAGGCTTCTAGATGGATAATCAGCTGTATTAAAAATGTCTATTGGCCTGCTAGAAACAAAGTTGTTATTCAAGTTAATGCCAAAGGATGCGGTTTCATACCCTATGGATAGATTCCATATGGAAGAAGGAACATTAGAGATCTTATTTCCTGACAAATCAACCGTCTCGCCATCAACTACTCTATCAAAGTTAGTGTATGAAGTGTTTTGGAAGGTGAAGCTAGTTCTGGCATAAAATCCGAGTAGATTTTCTGGTGTATAGATAAGACTGAGCTCAGCTCCTGTAATGCGGTTGTCACCAGCTGGGACTTGGGTAGCTATGGCACCAACAAAAGTAGGTACTACTCGATTAGTAATAGTCGTATTAAAGAATCCTCCATCAAAACTAAAGTTGCCAGTACTTTTTCTATAACCAATCTCAAAGCTGGTTACGTTTTCATTATCTTCTACTCGTGGTTTATCCAGTATTTGGCTATCTGGCAAAAATCGGACTGGCGTATACGTCGCATAATCTGGTGCTCTAAAACTTCTCACTAGGTTACCATAGATGGCTGTTAATGGATTGATGAGATAATTAAATCCAACGGACCCACTAAAACCTGAGTGATCTTGTGTATTATTTAGATTTTCCTGACCTACTTGATAGTTATCTGTTACATCTATACCGATATTATCAAATCTTCCTCCTATGTTTAATGTGAACTTATCATTGAATTTGACCTCATCACCTACAAAGAAAGAAGTTGTAGATTCGTTATAGTCACCATTTCTAAATATTAGATTAAATGGAAAACCAAAAGGCTCCCTATTGTAAGTAACATTATTAGCATCCGATGTGTTAGCAGAATAAAAACTTCCAACTGAACTCACTTTAACATTGATGTCGCTAGCATAGAAGCCGAATACAATATTGTGCTCAGAATTGCCTGCTTGAATGTTTTTAGTAAGTCTAAGCTCTTCTATGTACTCAGTACTATTAGAACCACCATCTGTCTCGCCGCCACCAAATATGATTCTAGTTTGGTTGTCACCAAAATTGGTTGATATACCAAAATCAAATCCGATCCCAACATTCATACTTTGAAATCTTAATTTGTTAGAAAGATTCCAACCTTTACCGATGTCTAGATCCAGATTAAATCCAACATTTGCACCTTCGGAGAAATTACCTCTTCTAAAATCTTGTTCATAAGTATTAGGAGATGTGATTCCAGTGTTTGGATTGGTTACGGGCCATCCAGATCCTTCAAATGGGTTTCCCGGTTGTAAAACTGCTCCTCTTGTAGTCCAGTTACCTGCAGGTTGAGTTAGATCGTTAGCTGCATAGGGGATACTGAGGTTATTATAAACATCTAAGTTGATTGTGCCAAAGTAGATTCTAAGAGAACCCTTATTATCAGAAAATAAGTGATCTATGTTTGCTCGAAGTTGACCGCCCTTATCAGGAAACACATTATCTCTAAAGCCGTCGTCATGCAACCAAAATCCACCGATATTATATCGCCATGTCTTTGATTCATTCATAGGACCATTTAAATTCAAGTCTAGCTGCTGCCAGGAATTGTTGCCAAGAGTAAATCTCGCAGTTCCGCCAAATTCTTCACCTCCTGTACGTGATATAATGTTGATAGCTCCAGCTGCCGCTCCTCTTCCATAAAGTGTAGCCGCACTACCTCTTACTACTTCCACTCTGTCCACATTCAAGTCATTTCTCAAACCTCCGTCAGGTACCATTTCAGGACTGGCAAAAGTTCGCAGTCCATCCATTAACAAAGAAGTATAAACAAATCCATTGCTAGTTGCATCTGGAAAGCCACGAGTAAAGATGAAGTTTCTGACGCGACCAGCTTGGGTTTGTACATAGATTCCAGGTGTAAATCTGACTAGATCAGACATACTTACTGGATTCAGTCTTTCTATTTCTTTTGCTGAGATTTGTTCTACAGCCGTAACTGCTTCTATACGTCGTATGGGCTTACTTGTAGCTGTTACAAAGATCTCTTCTAAAGCTTGTACATCATCTGACAACGTGATATCTATAGAGGACCTACCATCGATATTTTCTATCGCCGTTTTAAAACCTACATATTGGAATGTTAGAGATTTGGCATTTTCGGTCACGACTATATTATAAGAGCCGTCTAGATCAGTAGTGGTGCCATTCGCCGAATTGCCTGTTTCATATATGGTCACCCCGATTAGGACCTCTCCATTTTTATCAGTTATAGTTCCTGTAATTGTATTTTGCGCGTGTAGAACTACAGCAGAGAACATCAGTAGGAGTCCTATGTAAATAGTGGTGCGAATTTTCATTTTTAAAGCTTTGTGCAATTGATATTTGAAAAATTGATTTGGGAAGTTAATAATTAATCAGATTAATAGTTAACTAAATTAACTAAATTGGTGTAAAAAGTATTGACCCCGATGTTTCACCACATGTTATTCGGTAAATTTGGATTTAACCATTAATTAATTAGGTTAATAGTTAAATAGCTTAACTAACATTAACTATCTTTATGTCAATTGATAGTTTTTTCATACATCAACATTGTCTTATGAGTAACCCACTCCATTCTTTGATGCCAGATTTACTCAGACATCAAGGGGTATGGGAGGGTACTTATAGACATGTTGATATCTCTGGTAATTTGCTCGATAAGTATAGAAGCCGAATCGAATGTATTTTTCCTGAAGAAGGCCAAAAAGTCTATATCCAGAAAAACACCTATACTTGGCCGGATGGTAGAACGATTGAGACTTCTTTTGGCAGCATCATAAAGTTCGATAAACTCTTCTGGGACACACCGACTTTCGCAGGATATGGCTGGATTGTTAAGCCAGATACCTTTGTTTTGGATTTAGATCGAAAAGATGATATCGGTGCAAGATTTTGCGAGATGATCGTCATCGGTCGATACGATAACTCTCGATCACGTACATGGCATTGGTTCAGAGATGGCAAGTGCTTCAAGAGGACGCTTTGCGATGAGATCAAGGTGGCATAAGTTCTCAATCATCACACCCAACAAACTAATTAATTATATTAATAGTTAACTTGATTAACTAATTTTATCTATATTTATCAGAATAAGAAAGGACTGAGGTATGGGTATGACGATCACAGAAAAAATAATGGCCCGTAATAGTGGGCGGGATAGTGTAAAGCCAGGAGAATTAGTCTGGGTGGACATCAACACCGTGATGACGATGGACTATCTCGGCAAGACATGCTTTGATAAATTTCGATCATTAGGTAAGACAGAAGTCTTTGACAAAGATAGAGTGATATGTGTCTCTGATCACTTAGTACCGCCACCCAACCAAAGATTTGCGAACATGCTCAATGAATGGCGCGAAGTCGTCAAGGAGCATGACATCACCAATTTCTATGACCTTGGACGACAAGGTATCGCCCATCAAATCATGGTAGAGCAAGGGCACGTTCTTCCTGGTACTATCAGCATCGGCACAGACTCACATGCTAACACATATGGAGCAGCTGGAGCTGTGGGCAATGCCGTAGGTGTCACCGATGCAGCAGTAGCCATGGCCACTGGTAAGGCATGGTTTAGAGTGCCTGATTCTGTAAAGTTTCACATAACAGGTGAGTGGCAACCATGGATCATGGGTAAAGACCTAAGTCTGCACATCATGGGAATGATGCATTGGAATGGTCATCTCATCTACAAGACACTCGAGTATACAGGTCCTGCTATCAAGGCTTTAGATATGGCTGGTAGGATGACGCTCTGTAACATGACTGTAGATCTTGGCGCGAAAAATGGCATCATTGCTCCTGACGAGGTTACTGCGGATTATCTTGACGGAGTAGCGAAGGGAGACTGGGAGATGATTAATAGTGATGAAGACGCCCAGTATGAAGCGGTTTATGAAGTAGATGTCACTAACATAGGACCTACGATAGCGCTACCTGGAAAACTAGACGATACTGTAGAAGTTGATCAGCTAATAGGGACAAAATTCAACAAAGCATTTGTAGGTACATGTACCAATGGCCGTCTAGAAGACCTTGCTGTGATGGCAGAGATCATGAAGGATAAGCGTATCCATCGCGATGTAAATATGATCGTAGTGCCAGCAAGCCAGACAGTATATCTTGAAGCGCTAAGAGCTGGATATCTAGAAACATTGATAGAAGCAGGAGCTGCTATCGATACACCTAGTTGTGCTGCATGTGCTGGTATACACACTGGTGTAGCAGGAGATGGCGACATCGTATTGAGTGCAGGTAATCGAAATATGCAAGGAAGAATGGGTAGCAAGAAAGCCCAGATCTATCTCACATCACCAGCTGTTGTAGCAGCTTCATCGATCCGAGGGGAGATCACAGATCCAAGAACGTTTGCATGAAGCCATTCCATCTGACATATTTATTCTTGTTGGTAGGGACAGCTGTTCTGTCCTTCATGTCATGTCATGAAAAGAAGACGGGTGATGTAACCCATTTAGTAGATATAAAAGGTCCTCAAGAAAATTTTGTCACTTCCGTAAATGAAACAGAAATTCATTACACTCATTATGGAGATGGGTCTACTCTTGTTTCTTTAGTACATGGATGGAACTGTGATCAATCATATTGGACTCATCAAATTGACTATTTAAAGCAGCACTATCAGGTTATCACTATTGATTTGGCTGGTCATGGAAAATCAACTGCAGGTAATCGAGAAGATTGGACAATGAAGACCTTTGCCCAAGATGTTGTCAATGTCTTGAAGGATCATTCTTATGATCAATTGATTCTTGTTGGACATAGTATGGGTACAGCTGTTGTATTAGAAGCAGCGGTGAACATAGAACATACCAATCTTAAGGTTGTATGTGTTGACCATTTAAAGCAGCCGCTGATACCGCTCACAGATGAAATACTAGATCCTCAGATGGCTCCATTAAAAGCAGATTTTAAAACAGCCACTTCATCATTTATCAGATCTACCATGTTTGCAGAGAGCGCGGATAGCATCCATAAAGAGAAGATCATAGAAGATATGACTGATGCTCCTGCTAAAGAGTCTATTGCTATGATATATGGGCTCATGAAGGCGAATTTAGAACTGCCAATTGCTGTACTTAACGAAAGAAATATAGCAACACATATTATTAATGGAAATCACTCTCCTACTGATATTGAACATTATAAAAACAAAGGATTTGGTATAGATATAATCGAAGGTACTGGCCACTTCCTAATGTTGGAAAAACCCGATGAGTTCAATGCCATAGTTCAGGCTTTCATTAAATCTGAAAATTCTTGATGAAACGTAGGCGCTTTATAAAAACTTCTGGAGCGGTAGCGTTAGCTGCAGGAATCGGTATGCCTGCGTGTAGTCCATGTTACGATGCCGAAGTGATTATTCTTGGTGGTGGCATATCAGGGCTTAGTCTGGCCTACCAATTAGAAAAAGCAGGTCGCGATTACGTCTTGTTAGAAGGAAGTGATAGACTTGGCGGTAGACTCTTTACACATGAAGGATTGGAAAATCGTGAAGTAGGAGGGCGCGGTATAGGCGACAAGTATGTCGAGCTAATGAAGCTCGTCGAAGAACTTAATGTTGGGCTTATTGATATTACTGATTATATGCGGAGTCCGACTTCAATTTATTATAAGGGAGAGCTTCACAAAGATTGGAAACAGGATGAACCTAATCCAAGGATGTTACAATATGAACTAGCAACGCCTCCTCCAACACTGACATCATTAGAGGAATGGTATCAACGTCCAGATCTGGATCAGGCTTTTAGTCAGCAGCTTATAAACTCTGGAAGAACAGAAGAAGAGCTTGATGTTATTAATATCAGTGCTAACTATAATGATGTCCGTCAGACATCAGCAATCAATGCCCTGCATAGCTCAGCTTTTAGAAAATTTAATGGTTCTAAGCGAATCTATAATTTCAAAAATGGATCTAAGACACTTATAGATGCGCTAACTGCTAAACTCACGCGCCCTGTACATAGAGGAAAGATGGTGACAACCATGTCAAATGATAAAAACTGTATTGTAGCAACATGCGAAGATGGTACTAAATACTGTGGACAGAAGATGGTCAGTACACTGCCATTCTCTACACTTAGAGATGTGACTAGTGATATCTCGTACTCAGTTAACCAAAAGAAGGCCATAGAAGAACTCGGTTATACTAGAATTACGCAAATACACATTAAACCAACCGAACATTTCTGGGAAGACGATGGGTACCATGTGGATATGTGGACAGATACGCCATTAGAGAGAGTGATGAATGCTAGCGCCCTCAAAGAGAATTATGAACTTGTTTGTTGGGTGAATGGAAAAGGTGCAGATTACATCGATAAGATGAGTGATGCTGAGACTAAAGATCTGACGCTTGAGACGCTGAAGAAAATCAGGCCAGCAAGTGAGGGGAAATTAGAATATATCGGAACCCATAGTTGGGCGAAATATAGATATAACAAAGGTGCTTATGCAGAATTTAAAGTAGGCCAGCCTGCTTTGTTTGAAGATATGATTCGCCCTGCTGGAAATCTTCATTTTGCAGGAGAACATACTGCTAAGGCCTCCAGAGGAATAGAGGGTGCAGCGGAATCAGCAGTGCGTGTTTTTAAAGAATTAACAGCCTAAATTATAGAGATGATAGAAGGAACTTGTTGGGTGGCAGATGATTATGTGATGGCTTATGACATCATCGTACAAGAATATTGGACATCGCCGATAGACCCTGCAGAGAATTCAAAATGGGTGATGGCCGGAGTTAACGAAGAATTCAACAAAGAGAATGGTTTCAAGGACGGCGGCCATACTTTTATAGTCGCTGCACACAATTTTGCTGGAGGAGGAAAGAGTATCGAGCATGTAATTGCTGGATTGATGGGTGCCGGCATCCAAGCGGTTTTCGCTGATAGTTTTGCGAGACTACAATTTAGAAATGCGATCAACTATGGACTTCCTTTTGTCACCTGCAAGGATATAGCTAAAGGGTGCAGTACTGGGGATGTTCTTGCATACGATCCAGATACGGGTCTTATTACGAACAAAACAAATGGCCAAACCTTCCAGTCCCTGCCAGCAGCGCCATTTGTGGCTGAAGTAGGAAGAGCTGGAGGACTCATGAATTTTGTGAGAGATAAGATTGCAAAAGGAGAACCAATAGGATAAGAGATGAGGGCTAATAAATTAAAAGCTAGAATAGAGTCAGGTAAGGTGGGCTATGGAGTTATCTCTCCAACCGTTGACCCTACTATCTGTGAGTATGTAGGCCTTAATGGTTTTGACTTTTATATGATAGATGGTGAACATGGAGGTATTTCTATCTCTGATGTAACTAATCTAGTAAGAGCATGTGAATTAGTTGATTGTACTCCTCTTGCGCGCATCAGAAGTGTGGATCCCAAGCTGATCTTGCAATACATGGACGCAGGAGTCATGGGTGTTATGATGCCAACTATTGATACTGTAGAGGATGTTCAGACCTTAGTGCAAGCGATCAAATACCCACCCATGGGAGGTAGAGGCCTTGGACCTGTGAGGGCATCAGATTATATGCAAGGCTCAATGTCGCAATTAGAATATGTAGAGTTTGCCAATCAGCAAACATTGGTTATGCCTCAGATAGAGACGATGACTTGTGTAGACAACCTGGGGGCTATCTGTAAAGTAGATGGAGTAGATGGATTTATCATAGGGCCAAGGGACTTAGCGATGAGCATGGGCTATTATGATGGCCCTAAACATCCTGAAGTACAAGAGATGTTAGATAGAATATTCAAAACTATTCTCGATGCAGGTAAGTGGTTCGGAACAGTGGCAGGAACAAGTGAGCAGGCATCTGTTCTTACTGAGAAGGGAGCCAGCTTTATACTCAACTCTGTGCAAGGGTTGCTAAAAGTGAGAAGTAAAGAATTTTTAAGTGCTCGTGAAGCATAGATCTTAAATTATAAATGATGGCGGCATTAGTAGTATTGTTTAATCTAAAAGATGAGGCGTCGGTAGAGGCTTATGAGAAATGGGCGCAGACAACCGATGTCCCAACCGTAAAAGGCTTGGTGTCTGTCAATGATTTCAAGGTATATCGCCTTGGTAATTTAATGGGTACTGAAGATAAGAGCCCTTATCAATATTGCGAAATTATTGATGTTAATGACATGGGGAAACTAGGAGAAGAAGTATCCTCTGAAACCATGCAAAGAGTGGCAGCTGAATTTCAAGAATTTGCAGATAATCCGACTTTCATCGTTTCGGAGCAATTTGCTTAGTTAGAAATATAGACATGTATAACCTTAAAGGTAAGACAGCTATAGTCTCAGGTTCTGGAAGAAAAGGAGGAATCGGAGAGGCCATCATCATGATGTTGGCTAGTGAGGGTTGCAACGTCGTGATTTCGGACCTAGGTGTCGCTCAAGGAGAAAATTTTAGTTCTGAGCATATCGGTTCGAGTACAGAGATGGATGAAATAGCTGCTGCAGCTGAGGCTCTAGGAGTAGGAGCCATATCAGTGCCGTGCGATGTACGCAAAGAAGATCAGGTAAGTAATCTAGTGGCAGAGGCTGTTAAAGCTTTTGGTGGACTAGACATTATGGTTAGTAACGCAGGAGTGGGTTACATCATGGAGCCATTTACAGAATTCAAATCAGAGAGCTGGGATGCAGTGCTCGATGTAAATTTGAAAGGCGCCTTCCTTTGTGCTAAGCATGCTGCTATCCATATGAAAGAAAATGGAGGAGGATCTATCATCAACATAGCGAGTCAGGCGGCTAAATCTGGTTTTCCATTTGCGGCGGCATATACGGCTTCTAAACATGGAATGGTAGGCTTAACAAGATCCAATGCAGTAGAGCTTGGAGAATTTGGAATAAGAGTAAATGCAGTGTGTCCTAATCATATCACAACAGGACTTGGTCATTGGCAGAACAAATTCTTTAGCGATAAGCTAGGATTGGACTATGACACTTATCTGCAAGGTATAAAAGATCGTAATCCCTTGAAAAGAACTGGACTGGTAGAAGACATAGCTAAGGCAGTTGCCTTTCTGGCTTCAGATCAAGCGAGTTATATTACAGGTGAGGCGATGAATGTGAGTGGGGGAGAGGAGTATCATTAATTAGCGAATATGCTAATTAGCAAATGTGCTAATGTCTTTTTGATGTAGAAGATATTTTATACTCACCCAGATCAAATTCGACAAGCGAACTTGATCGTCCTTCTCTCGAAGAAAGAGGGGTGTGGTGGAGGGATGCCAGGTACCCGGATGGGGTTTAGCTGGCAGAGCTTTTTTTGATTCGTTTTTTTAGCGATTGAAAAAAATGAATACGAAAGATTGAGAAAGATAAAATGATCAAGAGTTATGATTGACTGATTTATAAGGTCATGATTAAAATGCTCGTCTTAGAAATAAAAAAGGTGAAATTAGGAATAGAC
>CAZXIE010000048.1:0-23253 GCA_964640065.1 uncultured Saprospiraceae bacterium | reverse complement strand
TTCTCAATCAGATAGCAGAAATGAAGCGTTAACTCATCGGAAGAACATGTAGTCCCAATGCCTCCGATTCATAGAGCCAAGAAACTTCATGTTGACCTTGCAAAGTGAGGTTCAAAATTCGAAGAATTCTCAATCAGCTATCTAAAGAAATCTTGTCGTACTTCATCTAGATCCCAATGCAAGTCCGGAAGTAACTCTGCTCTCGATAGTATGCGATCAGATCTCTCTTCATAGTCTGCATACATCTGTTCTTGAGCAATGAGCTGAGCGGCCATCTTATAAACGGCAACGATATGATTGGCAAGCGTCGTAGAGTAAAAGCCATACTTCGCAGTGAAGACCATGGCTTGCTCGATATCAAAAAGGTATAAGTCGATCAACTCATGCTTGAATACAGCAGTTTGTTTCATCCTTCGTAGCACGGCATTGATCTTTTGTATGCGCGGACGTCGTGGGCGTCGGTAAGATTTGGTGGCGTACTTAGCGGTGATTTCGGCCTTCGCTTTATCATAGAGTCGTTTGCGATCAGCTTCTGATCCGAGTTCCATTGCATAGTGAGTCTTCACCTCTTTTACCTTATCATAGAGGTCGAGAAGTTCATGACGCAGCTCTTCTATATTGAGCTCAGCGAGATGTTTTTTGAATTTACCTTTAGACACGTAGTACTACCTATAAGGACTAAGATACTGATGGTTCAACAAGTCGTAGGAAAAGTCATGACAAAAGCAGAAGCCGCGAAGTCATAATAGCGTACTTTAACTCTACATTATCCATCTAATGAAGATCAATACGAATCCTTCCGTTACCGAGAAGTTCAAGACCTATAAGCCCAAAGTAAGGAAGCGCCTCAAACACCTGAGAAGTCTGATTATAGATGAAGCGAAAAGCCTCGAACACATCCAAGAGTTAGAAGAAACACTCAAGTGGGGTGAGCCAAGCTACCTTGTCAAGAAGGGGAGTACGATTAGGATCGACTGGAAAAGCAAGACGCCAGATCAGTATGCCATGTACTTCAAGTGCACGAGCAAGTTAGTGAGTACTTTTAAAGAGGTCCATGGAGAGACCTTTGAGTATGAAAAGACCAGAGCACTTGTTTTTAGATTGGATAGTCAATTGCCTGAAGAGGAACTTCGGTCTTGTATCCGAGCGGCGTTGTCGTATCATCTGGTGAAGGATGAGATAGGACTTGGAATGTTGTAATGCGTATGTGCAATATTGCGGACGGAATGATATGTGGTGCTTACGTGCAACCTACGCATAGCGTAATTGGGGTTTTGAGCCTGACTAGGCTAGGTAATTGAGTGCTAGATGCAACTGCACAAAGCGTAATTGGGGTTAATTGAGGTCCATGCGTAACCTGCGCACAGCGTAAAACCTACTTCATTAATATAGAATTCAGATAAGCTAGTTGTTAAGTAGAGCAAAATTCAAAAGCTGAGCATGGACAGCGCAAGCAAAAACCTACTCTTCCATCATAAGTATCTCCTCCGTGTAAGTCGTGAAGTCATGTCTCGTCAGTTGGATGAGTAGGGAAGGATCGTTACCTGTTTTTCTAAACGATAATGCTACTTCTCCTCGGGAGTTTGTAGGAGGGCAAGCGTAGGTGTCACTGCGCCCTTGAAGCTGGAATATGCCATCCACAGATGTCGCAGAATTAAATATATATACAAGTGGATGACGAGTAGTAGAAGTCACTTTTATCGAAGCATCTATCAGGTTTCCATCTAGAAGACTTTTTTGATCTATACTTTTTAGAAACTCCACTTCTATCTTTTCCTCAGCTAAGGCTTCTATCACTTGTACCTCATCTAAATCTGTAATTGATATAAATCCTCCGACGAAACGAGCATTGGGCATGGCTTGTATGAATCCCTCCTCTAGTAAGTCACTTTCACTGACGAATCCGGGTACTCTTATTCTTGCCCTTCCATTGTTATCGGTTTCCTCTTCACATTGGATGATGCCCATCTCCTGATTGCCATATGCTATGACTATACCTGCTACCGGCGCTTTTTCATGGTCATAAACTTGCACTTCAAATGAAACGTTATTTGACTGGCTTTCAGGTAGATCAGATTGCCAAAAATCTTCTTCTGATGTACATGATGCTAAAAGAGAAATTATGAATAAAATGAAAATGGTTTGGATTTTATACACAGCGTTATGTTTTGATCAATAATAAAACGAATGTATTTTATAAAACGCTGTTTTATTGTCATAGATTAGGTTGAAATCAGATCGCTATTTATAGGCCTACATACAGCGAGAAGAGATGGTCTAGTTAAGGTTGAAATTCTTGATTTTGGTAGTCAAGAAGTGTATGTGTTTGGATAGCTGTCGGAGGTGTAAACTGCACAATGTTGCAAAGTGTGTTGTCTAAAATAAATCACTATTCGTAGGCTGAGTCTATGAATCCTTATAATTGCGACCTATTAAAAAAGCTTGTGATATTAGGTGCGTAGGTTCAACGTACGCACAGCGTAATTGGAGTTAATTGAGGTCGATGTTCAATCTACATACAGCGCGTCAGGTATGATAAAACAACCTATTCCTCTATCAAAAAAAACTCTTTGGTGTAAGTAGACCTGTCATATCTAGATAGTTCGATAATTATAGAAGGGTTATCACCCGCTTTTCTAAAACGTAATTTAACTTCCCCCCGGGAGTTTGTTGGTGGGCTGGCGTAGGTGTCAGGGCCCCATTGTAACTCGAAAACTCCATCCACTGATGTAGCTGAATTAAATGCGGACAAAAGCGGATGACGGTTAGCAGAAGTCAATTTGATGGAAGCATCTACTATACTCTCATCTAGAAGACTTTTTTGATCTATGCTCTTTAAAAGTTCCACTTCTATTTTTTCTTCTACTTCCCCTTTGATCACCTGCAATTCATCTAGGTCGGTAATTGATATGTATCCTCCTACGAAATATGCGTTAGGCATGGCTTGTATAAAGCCTCCATCAAGTAAGTCACTCTTACTGACGGATCTGGGTAATATTATCTTAGTTCTTCCATCACTATTTGTTGCCTGCCCACACTCATGGATGCCTAACCAATTCCTACCACTTGCATTACCAATTACTATAACAGTGCCTTCTACAGGTACCATTTCGTGATCATAAACCTGCACATCAAGTGAAAGGGTTCTGTCTATCTCAAATAGAGAATTTGGTTGCAATAGTTCTTCTTCTGTGGTACAAGAAGCCAAAAGAGAAAATATGAATAAGATGGCAAAAGCTTGAATTTTGTACACAGCGTTATGATTTGATCAATAATATAACGAAATATTTTTGTAAAAAGCTGTTTTATTCTCATTGATTAGAATGAAAACGGATCGCTATTCGTAGGCACAGCCTACGAATCCGTATAAATGCGACCGATTAAAAGCATGTAATATTGGGTGCGTAGGTTCACCTACGCACAGCGCAAAAGCTACTTCATCAATATAGAAATCAAATAAGCCAGCAGAAATCCGGCTACTAATCCGCCTGGTATATCGGCGTTAGTCATCTCATATCCAAAGAAGAACTGCGCCACTAACAATATGATGGCGAGTGATATCCAAACGCCTATAGCCAATTTGATGATGAGCTCCATATGTATTGGAAACTTCAGTCCAAATAGCTCAAAGTACTTTTCTTCTTCTTCCTCCATATTATGTTATCGCGTGGATGAGAGCCCAATGATAACATTTATGAAGGCATCGTCCAAATATGATGAAACCAAAAATATTTACGAAAGTGGATGTAACCTGCTGATTAATAGCACTTTGTATATCTGTGAAAAACAACTTCAAAGTCATCAACTCTTGCCGTATAAGTATATATTTGCGCGATGCGCTTGAAGCGATTAACCATAAAGGGATTTAAGAGTTTTGCCGATGAAACGGTGATCCACTTTAATGAGAATCTGATAGGGATCGTAGGTCCTAATGGATCTGGTAAGTCTAACGTGGTGGATTCGATCAGATGGGTCCTCGGTGAGCAAAAGAAGAGTGAGCTGAGGCTGGATAGTATGGTCGATGTCATCTTCAATGGCACCAAGAACAGAAAGCAAGGTAAGATCTCGAAGGTGACACTGTCTTTCGATAATACGAAGAACGTCCTTCCTACTGACTATAATGAAGTAAGCGTCTCAAGGATCCTATATCGCAATGGTACCTCTGAGTATCAGCTCAACAATGTCCCATGCAGGAAAAAGGATATCACTAATCTCTTTATCGACTCGGGGATCGGGTCTAACTCTTATGCCATTATCTCACTTAATATGGTCGAGGATATCCTTCATGACAATGGAGGCTCTCGTCGGGGTATGATCGAGCAAGCGGCAGGTATAGCCAAGTACAAACAAAGAAAGAAAGAGACGCTCAATAAGCTTAGAGGTACACTTGAAGATTTGGACAGGGTACAAGATCTCTTGTTTGAGATCGAGAAAAACATGGCATCCTTTGAGCGCCAGGCTAAGAGAACTGAGAAGTTCAATCAACTAAAAGTCGACTACAAAGAGCTATCGATCAAGATCTCACATATAGAGGTGAAGGAATTCTCCTTGAAGTATAATCAGCTCAAAGGACAGATAGAGATTGAGAAGGATAAACGACTGAAAATCAATACCGAACTAGGTCAAGATGAAGCTGAACTTCAGCGCTTGAAGGCCGATATCATCAAGTACGAAAAGTCGCTAAATGAAGACCAGCAGGCTTTTAATACGCTGATAGAAGAGCTGGGTAAAGTCGAGAATGATAAAAATCTCTCCATCCAGAAGCTTCAAAATGCGAAGGATAGACTCGTAGAGATAGATGCAAGCTCTAGTCAGTTAGAAGGAAGTGTTGGATCAACAAAGAGCAAGTACGAATCATCTATCGTGTCTCAAGAGACTTCGCAGGGACAACTAGCGATAGCAGAGCAAGCATATCAAGAAGCAGATAAGCAGTTTTCACTTCAGTCGTCATCATTTGATGATCTGAGACAACGAGAGAAAGAAATCAAGTCTGCTGTATCTGCTAATCAACTACTTAAAGAAACACTTGGTAGAGAAATAGAGGCACTACTAACAAGACAAGGCATCCTCAAGACAGATGTGTCCACTATGGGTGGCAAGAAAGATGAGATTAGCAAGGGCGGAGAAGTAGATCGAAAAGAGTTAGAAAAACAACAGAAGCAAGTTGCAGATCTTGAGAATCAACTTGAACAAAAATCGGAGCGATCTGGAGAACTCGAAACTGAGTTAGCGGATATCCAATCTTCCAGTGCTGTGGCAGTTGTCGAAATCAACGAGAAATACGCTGAAAGAGCAGGTATAGAGCAGCGCATCAAGTTCGTGAAGAACATCATAGAGAATAATGAAGGCCTCCCCGAATCCGTCAAGTTTATACTCAAGACGAAAGGAAAAAATTACCACGTCTTTTCTGATGTGATAGAAATCAAGGATGAAAAGTACACCAATATCGTAGAGCTCTTCCTTGAGCCCTACTTCTATCATGTACTTGCTCCTAATCGAAAGGAAGGCCTTAAGATTTATGAGCAAGTGAGAGATGCTCAGAAGGGTAAGATCAAAGTCATCATCGCTAACGAGCTTCCCAAGACTAAACTGACATCACCAAGAGATGGTCTTATACCACTTCAAGATCTTGTGAAGTCTGATAAGGAGTTCACTCCTTACATCCGCCTCATATCAGAAGACGTCTATGTTACTGACCAATCATATAAGTCTATAGACCTTTCTTCGCTGGGTAGTGAAACCACTGTCTTATTTGCTAGTGAGTATCTGATCTATACGGGAGGGCAGTTGTATGGTGGATCTAACACCTTATTCGAAGGAGTACAGTTAGGTAGAAAAAAAATCCTTGAGAAGCTCGAAGGAAAACTTACGAAACTAGGCAAGGTGATCGAGTCTCTCGAGAAGAAGTCTAAGAAGCAAAAGACTAAGCAGGAGACTGCTCAAGAAAACCTGGCGACTGTCAAAAAAGAATTTGAAGAGCGCAGGAAGTCCTTAGAGGAATCAAGAGGTAAGTTGTATCAGATAGAAAGTCGCATCTCACATCTTAATGATAGTGTGAATGAGCTTGACCATCAGGTACAGCTCAAGCAAGAAGAGTTAGTCCTAGTCGAAAAGGACCTCGAACTAAAGAATAGTAGATATAGCGAGATAGAAACGGTGAAGGTGGATGAGATGAGTGACCAAGAGCTTACTCAGAAGATCGAAGATGCACACAAAGCTTATCTCGCATCAAGTGCTAGTCGTGATCAAGCGCAATCTGCACTTTTTGAGATAAGAAGCACTTTTAACCTTGCGGCTAAAGACGTAGAGTTTCATAAAAATACGCTTGGAGATATATCTGTACGCATAGATGCGCTAAGGAAGGAGAAGACAACACAACAAGAGATCATATCCTCTACCGAAGTACAACTCAAAGAGATCAAGCAGTCTCTTCAAGAACAGTATGAGAAGAAGGCGGGGATACAATCTAAGTTGAGCGAATATGAAGACACCTACTATAAGGAGAAGGGTAAAATATTCGAGCTTGAGAAGAAGATCTCAGAGTTCAGATCTACTCTCTACAAAAAAGATCACCTGATCTCAGAGCTCTCAGAGAAATTTACGCAGATAGGTTTTGAGATCAAAGGAATTCATGAGCGTAACTCTATCGAATTTGGAGTAGAGATCAAGGAAAATGAATTTCCGGAGGAATATGAAGGTGCAAACCTGGAGGAGCTCAAGACAAAGAAGACCAAGATCCAAGATCGCATCAGAAGTTTTGGAGAGATTAACCCGATGGCCATCACAGCCTATAATGAGATCAAAGAACGTCATGATCAGATCTCTAAGGAAAGAGATGATATCCTCGAAGCCAAAAGCTCGCTAGAGGAAACCATAGTTGAGATAGAAACTGCCGCGTCAGAAAGATTTAACGACTCGCTTAATAGGATCAGAGTCAACTTCAAAGCAGTCTTCCAAAGCTTGTTCTCTAAGGATGATGATTGTGATATAGTTCTCTTGGATAATGAAGATCCACTGGAAGCGAAGATCGAGATCATCGCCAAGCCTAAGGGAAAGCGGCCTAAGTCTATCAGTTCTTTATCGGGTGGTGAGAAGACGCTTACAGCGGCATCTTTCCTCTTTGCACTTTATCTACTCAAGCCAGCACCTTTCTGCATCTTCGATGAAGTAGATGCGCCTCTCGATGATGTCAATGTCCTCAAGTTCAACAAGATCATCAGAGAGTTTAGTCAAGACTCACAGTTTATCGTTATCACACATAACAAACTGACCATGTCGGAAGTCGACATCTTATACGGTGTTTATCTCAAAGAGTTAGGAGTCTCTGGCGTGAGTGCTGTAGACTTTAGGACGTATGATCAGACTGAGATGGTCGCGACTCCCTAGAGTTCTACGATGCCCTTGTTGATGGCGTAGGTGATCAACTCTACAGGAGAGCTAATCTGGAGCTTCTTCATGATATTTTTTCGATGCGTATAGATGGTATGGATACTGACATTGAGCATGCTAGCTATCTCCTTTGCCATCTTTCCTTGGCCGATGTGTCTGACGATCTCTACTTCTCTAGGTGTGAGTTCTGTGATTTTCTCTTCTTGACCGAAGGTCTTACTGATGATGATATCCAGCACTTTAGAGCAGTAGTACTTTTCGTCATTGCGACAGGCATCTAGAGCTTTATAGATTTCGTCTTCGCGGCAGTACTTAGTGATATATCTGTTGACGCCTCGCCCTAATACATCATAGATGCGCTTTTTCTTTTCCTCATTACTGATGACTAGGATCTCAGTTTTCGGAGCTAACTCTTGTACAAGAGAGAGTGACTCGATATCAAATCTACCATCTGTCTGGATATCCATGGTGACGATATCATAGGTATTGATCGTAAGCTTCGACTCTAGTTCTTCTTGGGATGTAGCTTCGCCGCTTACCTGATAGAATGGGTGCTTTTCGATGATGCTTTTGATCCCTGCACGGCTCAAAAATTGACCTTCACATACTAATACAGACAGCTCTTTCATCTCAATTTCTCTTTTGCAAACATAAACTCTTTCATCCTTTCATACACGCTTAACATACATATGGCAGTTTAGCTTAATATTGTGTAAGATTGTTGCTATAAAAAAACGTTTTTGGCAAAACTCAGACAAAATCATACAAGAAGGGGTAAGCAGCCATTTGCAGGCATGATGATGAAGGTGCTCGTTGTCTTCGCTCTGGTCGCTATTCTTTTCGTTTTATGCTATCGATATCTTGGTAGCGATGAAGGATTCACTTCTTCAGATAGTTCTTCAACGTATACAGGTAGTGTTGAAAATATCGGTGATCAGGAGAAGCAGATTTTGCTTCCTGAGGCTAATCGATCAGAAGTGATAGAGCACAAGCATTATCTCCTTGGTTATAACGAAAAGCATGAGCAAGCGGATTGGGTGACTTATACACTTACTAAGGAGTCTCTACGCATCCCCAATGTGCCACGTGCAGATAGATTCAAAGAAGACCCGTTGATCAGATCGAGGTCTGCCAAGCATAGTGATTATACTAGATCAGGATATAGCCGAGGACACCTTGTGCCAGCGGGTGACATGGCCTTTGATACAGAGGCTATGCAAGAAACCTTCTACATGTCTAATATGTCACCACAGATCAGTGGCTTCAATGGAGGTGTATGGAAGGAGCTAGAAGAATCCGTGCGTGACTGGGCGTATGAATACGATGAGATACTTGTGGCCTCGGGACCCATATTTACAGAAGTGACAAAGTATATAGGTAAGTCGTCTAAAATCAGAGTGCCGGATGCTTTCTATAAAGTGATCGTAGATGTGACTGGGCGTAACCAGCACGGCATCGCTTTTGTACTGCCTCATGAGATCAGCGACGAGCCGCTTCATACCTATGCGACGAGTATAGATCAGGTAGAAGAGTTGACGGGACTAGACTTTTTTGATAACGCTTACGCAAATGAATCAACCGAGCAAAAAATAGAATCATCCTTTGATGTTGACCTTTGGCCGACGAGCAAAAAGAGATATAACAACAGGGTGAATCATTGGAATAATAATTAGTTATACATAAGATTATAGAATACATGGAGAATAACGAGGCATTTGTAAAAGACGTAGCGGAAGGTTATAAGTTTGAAGGACCTTCTATCATCATGGGCGCTGCCAAATTAGGTGAAGAGGTAATGAAGGATCTCTTCGTACGCATCCCTTTGAAGACACTGAATCGACATGGCTTGATCGCCGGTGCGACGGGTACCGGGAAAACGAAGACGCTTCAGATCCTTGCTGAGCAACTTTCTGAGCAAGGAGTACCATCTCTTGTCATGGATGTAAAAGGAGACCTGAGTGGTATCGCAGTCGAGAGTGGTGGACACCCGAAGATCGATGAGCGTCATGAGAAAATTGGATTTCCATTTTCAGCTTCTTCTTCTCCTGTAGAGCTGCTCACGCTTTCTGCTGAGAAAGGCGTTAGACTAAGAGCTACTGTATCAGAGTTTGGCCCAGTATTACTTTCCAAAATCCTAGAGTTATCGGACACACAGTCTGGGATACTTTCAGTGTTGTTCAAGTATTGTGATGATGAGGAGCTTCCTCTGCTAGATCTAAATGATCTTAAGAAAGTACTGAACTATGCTTCATCAGATGGTAAAGCCGCCATCGCTGAAGAATATGGAAGACTATCGAGTCAGTCATTAGGTACGATCCTAAGGAAAGTGGTAGCTCTAGAACAGCAAGGAGGTGATATCTTCTTTGGCGAACGATCTTTTGATCCTCAAGATTTACTTCAGAAAGATGCTGGAGGGCGTGGTATCGTTTCCATACTGAGACTTGTTGATATACAGGATAAACCTCAGTTGTTCTCAACTTTTATGTTGCAGTTGTTGGCTGAGATCTATGCGACGTTCCCGGAGCAAGGTGATGCGGAGAAACCAAAGTTATGTCTCTTTATTGATGAGGCACATCTGGTATTTGAAGAAGCAAGCTCAGCCCTGCTTAATCAGATAGAGACGATCGTTAAGTTGATAAGATCTAAGGGAGTCGGCGTTTTCTTTATCACACAGAATCCTGCAGATATACCAGAAGACGTATTAGGCCAGCTTGGACTTAAGATACAGCATGCTTTAAGAGCATTCACCGCTAAGGATAGAAAAGCGATCAAGCTTGCTGCTCAAAATTATCCTATCTCAGAATATTATGATGCTGAACAGTTACTTACAGAACTCGGTATAGGTGAAGCCTTTTTAACTGTATTAAGTGAAAAGGGTACACCGACTCCTTTGGTCCATGCTTATCTGCGTGCCCCGCAGTCGAGGATGGATGTCTTGTCTGACAAAGAAATTGATACAGTTATCTCTGACTCTCTTCTTATAGATAAGTATAATGAGGAGATTGATAAAGAAAGCGCTTACGAGATCCTTTCTGCTAAGATGGAGGATGCGAAAACAGAAGAGCATAAAGAAGAACAATCAAAAAGGTCAGGAGGTAGTGGTAGACGTAAGACTGAAAAAAGCACTGTAGAAAAAGTCTTGAGTAGTACTACGACGCGACAAGTAGGAAGAACAGTTGCTCGTGAACTGACAAGAGGTTTATTGGGCGTGTTAGGAGTACCTACTACGAGAAGAAGATCGAGAAGAAGAAAGAGTTCTTGGTTCTAGAGAAATAACCGCGTAGTTTACTTACTGACCTTTAGCTAGTCGTATGTAATTATTTTTTTTTTGATCTCCACCATCTAGATTGCCACCTTCTTGGTACCTACGCAAGTAGACCGCCCAAGGAGTCGTGGTGTGCATGTCATTAGCAAAGTAAGTGATTACTGGTGCAAATGTCTCGGCATCTAAAAAACCAGGAAGTGATTGTATGACTTCTTGTTCTTCATCTAAGAATATGACAGTGGGGTAGCTTAGCTTGCCATTAGTAAGCTGAGCGGCAAGAGCGTGATATCCTCGACGTCCACTATCTATGAACTTAAACGAAGTCCCCTTAAAGTTGATCTCGCCTTTTTGCTCAGCATTGAACTTGATAGCGATATAGTTCTCATTAATATAGGCGGCTATAGCAGGATTTTGGAAAGTAACCTTATCCATACGCTTACACCATCCACACCAGTCGGTGTACATATCGATGATGAACTTCTTATCCTCCTCTTGAGCCTTTGACATACCTTCATCCCAGGTATACCAGTTAATCTGATCTTGGGCAAAAAGGCCTGTTGATGCCAAAAGAATGAATGAAATGAATATGTGTTTCAAGGAGATCACATTTTAAGTATTACGAAAGTACATATAAGCAACTGTACTTTACAAAACTATGATTAGCCTTTATACATATTTAGGAGTTCTTTAACCTCTTGTGGTCGTATCTAATTAATCCCTGTGGTTAGGGCGTATGATATAGCTTGTATCGGTCTTCATTTTGTGCTTGTGTTGAACACTTCCTTGGATAGAAGGGGCCTTCACACCTGAGCCTAATTTTACTTCTGTATGTATGATTCTGGCTTCATCCCACATAGATTCGGTGATCAGTGACTTGAGTATCTTTTTACCTCCTTCGACCATCACTGAGCTGATTTTTATGTCTAATAGAGCACTGAAAATGGCATCCCAAGACCAAGCTTCAGGAGATAATTGGATAACTTTTTTACCTGTAGGTTGGTAATTCTCGTGGCAAGTGAAGATGATTGTTTCTTCATCATCAGCTATCAGATGTGTATCAGCAGGTACTCTACATTGACGATCTAATAAGATCCTCACCGGTGTGTTTCCAAAGCCTCGTCGATTGGTAAGTTTGGGATTATCGATGATGGCTGTATCCGTTCCCACTAAGATGGCATCTACTTCGGAGCGCCATCTATGAGTCGTCCACTTAGAGAGATCATTGGAGAGCCAGGTTTGCTCTCCTTTCTTTGAGATGTAACCATCTTTTGATTGAGCCCACTTGAGCATCACATATGGACGATGAGAAGATAGGTTAACTACAAACTCTCTGATGACCTCTGAGCCTTCTTCGAGCAAGACATCGGTAGTTACATCTATGTCGTGCTCCTTCAGCTTTTGTACACTCTTGCCATAAGTCAGAGGATTAGGGTCTAGGCAACTGATCACAACTCTTTTGATGTTATGTTTGATGATGGCGTCGACACATGGAGGTGTTTTCCCTTTATGGTGACAAGGCTCTAGTGAGACATAGAGCGTAGAGTCGGGTAGTAGTGCTCTCTTTTCTTGAGGGACACTGTTGAAAGCATTTACTTCGGCATGACCAGATCCATACGCTTCATGATATCCTTCGCCGATGATGATATCATCATGTACGATCACACATCCTACTCGAGGGTTGGTCTTCACGCGATTAGTACCATATCGAGCAAGTGTAAAGCAGCGCTTGATATATAACTCGTCTAAACTTTGTGTGCTCATGCTATACCAAGGTGACCAAGGTATCTACTAATCGATCGATCTCTGCTTCTGTATTACGTAAGCTTGTGGAAACCCTAAGAGCTTTTCGATCATCGGGAAATCCGATAGCCGACATCACATGTGATCCTTTTTCCGCCCCAGAGCTGCATGCGCTTCCCGTAGAAGCACAGATGCCTTGGATGTCGAGATTGAACATCACGAGGTCCGTTTTTTCATTTTTGGGTAAACCGATACTGATGATATTAGCGAGCTGGGCATCCGATGTGTTCCCTTGATAGATGAAGTTTAATCCTAGATCTTGAGCCTTAGAAGTCAGGTGATTTCTGAGTTTGCCGACATGAGAGAGGTGCTCGTCTCGGTGTTCTACTAACCAATCCAAAGCAGCCGCCATACCAGCGATACCGTAGAGGTTTTCTGTACCGCTTCTAATCTGACGTTCTTGACCGCCACCATGTATATAAGGTTTGATGATGCTGTCATTGGATATGTAGAGGATCCCTATTCCTTTGGGTCCGTAGATCTTATGACCAGATGCAGAGAGGAAGTGGACCTTTGTTGTCGAGAGATCTATATCGTACTTGCCGATCGTCTGAACGGCATCAGTATGAAAGAGACTTCCATACTTTTGACATATCTCGCTCGCCTCTGAGAGTTGTAGCATCGTTCCTATCTCATTGTTACCATGCATCAGTGAGACTAAGGTCTTGGGGCCTTCTGAAAGAACTTGATCCAGCTGATCGAGATTAATATTTCCGAAAGGGTCAACATCTAACATCACGACCTCGACATCTGCATAGTGCTTAATGCTCTCGAGGGTATTAAGAACACAAGGATGTTCGATTGGGCTAGAAACAATGCGCTTGACATCAAGATCACGCACAGCACAGTGGATAGCGGTGTTATTAGCTTCTGTAGCACTCGAGGTAAAGTAGACCTCGCCAGTAGAAGCGCGAAGGTGATGGGCTATACGCTTCCTAGCATCTTCTATAATCGTCTTAGCTTTTCGTCCAGCCTGATGGATAGATGAAGGATTACCATGTACATTATCCATCACATCTTTCATCACCTCTAGGACTGATGATTCGATAGGAGTCGTAGCTGCATTGTCAAGATAGATGGCCATAAATAGTCATTATGATGTATACTCCTTACAATGATATTGATAATGTCTTTGTAATACTACTCAGGGCTAATAAATAACTTGCCGAAAGCAAGAGCGTCTACTATCGATAAGTTGTTTGATAAGGCATCAATAGTTGCCTATGAACATGTTACTTTACACGGAGTTTATGCTGTATCAATTTTAGCTAAGAGAAACTATGAATGCTTTAAAAGGAATATTTGTCAGCATCCTTCCTGCCTTGTGCTTAGGTATGGCGATTTACGAGGGGTTTAATATCTATCAATATGGATGGACTCTCACTCGTGGAGGAGGGCTCTTGGCCGCATTAACGATAGCACTTGTGTTTGCAAGTATCTTTTTGGTTGCACGGGCGCGGACAGGAGCTAACTTGATTGGATATTCTCTTTTAGTCGCCTTAGGCATGATCATCGCTCTCGTTGGAGTCTTTGTCTATGGCGAGCCATCTACTGCCTTATGGACTAGTACATTGATGGGGCTTTCTTGGTGGCTTTATGTACGGTGGTATTCATTGTTTGATGAGAGAGACAAGACTACATTAGGCATCGGTAATCAACTTCCTGCCTTTCAACTGATTAACGATAAGGGAGAGAGCAAATCAGTAGGTGATCTTACCGATCATCCTAGGATATGGATGTTTTATAGAGGGAACTGGTGTCCATTATGTATGGCACAGATCAAAGAGATATCAGGTTTGTATAAGGAGATCGAGAACAGAGGAGCCAAGGTCGCACTGGTAAGTTCACAACCTCACAAATACACAAAGGGGCTTGCCAAGAAGCACAACGTCAACTTTGACTTCCTTATAGATAAAGAAAACGAAGCTGCTAAAGCTCTTGGCATCTTTGCGAAGCAAGGGACTCCTACCGCCATGGTAGCTCTAGGCTATAAATTTGACACTGTCATGCCGACCATCATCATCACTGACAAGGGCGGAGACATTATTTATTCTGATATGACAGATAACTATCGAGTAAGACCAGAGCCGCAAGAGTTTTTAAAAGTACTTGACAAAGTAGCATAAAGAATTATCCATGAGTTTTAACCACGCATTGACTCTTATAGTAGACTCCTTAACTGAAAAGGATTATGGTTCATACTACGGCATCTATATTAATCTTGTACCTAGGGGTATAACCCTCTCAGAAGCACTAGATATCGACAACGGGCCACTCATGAGTACTCTATCCGGTCTAAGTGAAGAGCAAGCCTTGCATAGATATGCACCCGATAAATGGTCCATCAAAGAAGTTATTATGCACTTGACTGATGCTGAGCGCATATTTAGTTATCGAGCACTTAGATATGCACGCAAGGATAAGACTCCTTTAATGGGTTTTGAACAAGATGACTTTGTCGTACACGCGCATGCTGATGATATACCTTTGAGCGAACTATTAGAGACATTTAAGCTCCAAAGGAAAAGTACAGAAGCTTTATTTCAGAGTTTTACCACTGACATGGTCAATTCATTAGGTATTGCAAGTAACTATGAGATGACAGTCCGTGCCATTGGATTCTTTTTCCTTGCACATGAGATCCATCACGTCAATATTATAAAGGAGAGGTATCTTCAAAAAAACCTTTGAGTGATCAAGAAGTATTGGAAGATAGTCTTACCCCTCATCCTGTTGGGAGCTGGATATTTTTATTTCTTTATTGATGTCAACAAGTTTGGACTAGGAGTACTTACTACTTTGAAAACTATAAAAGGTGAGTCTGTGAATCTAGACGCGATGAAACATGCTGATGAAAGCCACGACCATTCTGTCTGGGATGGTCTCCTACAAAAACATGTGTCCGACAAGGGAAGTGTTGATTATGAAGGCTTCATAAAAGATCACGATCTACTCATTCAGTATCTTGATCATCTATCTATAGGATCGCCAAATCCTGCCAAATCCCAGGAAGAGCACCTTGCTTACTGGATTAATGCCTATAACGCATTTACTGTAAAACTTATAATCGATCACTGGCCATTGAAGTCCATAAAAGATATAGGTGGTAACATCCCGATGATCGACTCACCCTGGAGTATCAAATTTTTTAAGATAGGAGGTGTAGATTTTGATTTGGACACCATAGAACATGAGATCTTAAGGAAGAAGTTTGTAGAACCGCGTATCCACTTTGCGATCGTTTGTGCTTCGATGTCTTGCCCTACCTTACTCAATCAAGCCTTTGTACCTACGGAATTGGAAAGTCAACTCGATAGCCAGACCCACGCTTTTATAAATGATAGTAGCAAAAATCGCATATCCGATAAGTCGATGGCGCTTTCGCAAATATTTGAATGGTTCAAGATGGACTTTTCTGAACAAGGAAACCTTCGCAAATATATCGAGCCATACACTACAGTCAACCTTCCGGAAGGTGATATAGAGTTTATAGAGTATGACTGGTCTCTGAATATGTAAGGCACAGGTGGTGCATCTCAATAAATGCCTGGTATAATCTTAAAGCGCACTTTCTCCTGATATTCTTCCCATAGAGATCCATATTTCTGTAGACATCTTTTATCATCATCTAACTGACGAGGAACCAATAGAAGTACATAGTAGAGTGGATAAAGCCAAGGCCATAGAAGATCATAATGTCCGACAGCAGAAGCTATACCTAGACCCATGCATATCTCACCTAGATAATTGATATGTCTACTAACTCCCCAGAATCCAGATGCTAGGATTGTTTTCTTTCCATCGCTAAGAACCTTGGGGTGGATACCCAAGAAGGACTTATCGGGTCTGGTCTTAAAAAAGAACTTCTGCATATTAGCTCCACGTGCCATGACCCACCCAGCAAAGAACACTACTGCTGATAGAATCAACTGCCATGAAGTCATATCCGGATTTGGATGATCGACGGTAGACCAGATAGCAATAGCATAGAAGTATGGATAGAAAGAAAGACATCCCCATCCTAATTTGAATCCTACTCGTTCAGCGAAGATGTCATACGTATAAAGATGGACATGCTCGAAGGTCAGATAATCCAATACAAACCAAATCAATAAGACAGCGCACAAAAGTATACCGGGATTAAACGATGAACCATACATGATGATGTGCTGGGTAACAAAGCTGACTACATGTAATACTAAAAGCACAGCACCTATAAGATAGAGCCACATTTTATGATCTATCCGTCCTCCATGTATCTGTGGATTCTTGCTTCTACCTAAAAAGAAATCCTTTAGGAAACTAGAAGTTACCCCAGGATGCGATAAGTACATCACTAAGCTATAAACAAGTCCTATGATGATCGCTCCTATCAAACTCCACCATCGATGTTGATAGAGCCATGTAAAGTCCACCAATTCAAAATATCCAAGAGCATACCATATGATCACACTTGTGATCAAGACGAGAAGTCCATTCAAGTGATATCGCAGCGGCTCTCCGGTGTGTTCATTTTTTACATACCCTGTCACCCATCTTCCCGGGAGGACATAATGTAAGAGGGTGATAGCAACAATCACGACTAATGGTGTCAGCAATCCAATTATAGTATTCATCTAAGTGACTTGGTATTATTATGCATGATCCTGATGGCTAGAGTTTTTGGTAAGAGTCGAGTCATCACAAATTTACCTAAAGAGTTGATCCATCCAGGCGCTACAGTAGGGCGTTTTCCTAGATGCCTTAGGGTTTTTTCTACTACTTGCTCTGGATCTAGGGTGCCGGGTGCGTCTTTGTCAGCATTTCGGTTGGCATAGCCTGGAGTGCGTATGGCTCCGGCTACACTAGCTATCACATCTATATTGTCTTTTTTTAGCTCATGCCACAATCCTTCAGCTAGTATCGTGTTGAATGATTTAGAGGCAGCATATGCAGCCAGTCGTGGAGTTCCTTGTTCGCCCGATAAAGAGGACATCAGTATGATTCCTCCTGGCCGATGTTTTGTCTTATAGCGATCCACTATCACTTTCGTAAATAATAGCGCCGAACGAACATTTACATCCGTAACCATATGAAGATCTTCTTCGGATATCTCGGTAAAATGCCCAAGGGGAGCATAAGCGGCATTGTATATAGCCAGACCGATGTCCGAGCGGTTTTGATTCAAATACTGCACCATTTCATCGGTGCGTCTAAGATCTAAAACCTTGACTTGCGTCTGTATCCTATATCTTGTAATTAGTTCTAGAGATATAGACTCTAGATGGGCTTTTCTTCTCGCAACTAGTATCAAATGAAACCCTAGGCTTGCTAGATGTCGAGCATATGCAGCCCCTAAGCCCTCAGAAGCACCTGCTACTATAGCCCATGGGCCATATCTTGAAAGTAAAGTATTCATGCTGGTTCAATATAACTAGCTTCTTGAGATGTAGTATAGGGATAAGACTTCGATGCACTTTATCTGGTTGGCCCATGAAGCTTTAATCCTTGACAGAATTCTGATAAACTAGAGATATCTATGAATTCATATAGGTTTGCTTCGAGTGCTAGCGCCATCTTTAACTATCATTAATAAGATAGTCATGGGATTAGTCGCATTTGCGCCAACTGATAATAAGATATCTCGCCTTAAGATTTCACATGGTGAGCATGTCTCCTTTCGAGAACTAGAAGTGTTAAAAAGGATAGCAGTTGGCGATACTTCTCATGAGATCGCTTCTAGATTGTTCATCAGTCATCATACAGTATTGTCACATCGTAAGAATCTGCTTTTGAAGTTAGGTGCGAAGAATACTGCTCATCTGGTGATGTTAGGAGTGAGAAAAGGAATTCTTTAATCGAAAAGGTGATACTTGATACTTATATTTCATGATGAACTTATTCGTACGAGGTTTTTATGTTTTTAATATGGTGGCTCTATTAATTCTTTGGCCTAGTTATACATTTGCACAGGACAACAACAGAAGAGTTATAGACAGTCTAATTCAAGAGCTTCCTTCGGCTCAAAACGATTCTATCTCAATCATTCTCCATCTTAAATTATATGATTTATACAACCTGTATTCTGCAGATACAGCTAAAAGTTACCTAGATAACGCAAGTGTGCTATCTCGAGATTATGACGATCCTTTCATAGATGCTAGTGTAAATGCAAGGATAGCAGATCTTTTAATTAATCAAGGAAAACTTGATTCTGCACTTCAATATATCGACAAGTCACTTCCTTATTTTGAATCTAATGTTGAATATTCTGATGCAAATTCAATAGGTTATCTGTATGGACAATTTTATAGTGTCATTACAGTGCATTATATGCGAGCGGAGTATGAGCAAGCGCTGGAGTACAATAAGAAAGCAATTGATTTACTCCATCAGCAAGAAGAAAGAGGAGCGGATTGGAATTATGATCTTGCCAAACTTTATCATTTAAGGGGTGTCACTTTGTTTCATTCTGAATTACCCGACAAGGCGAAGCAATATATGAGTAAAGCTTTAGAAACGTCAGATAATCCAATCATGATAGGCCATGCCTCAAAAGCACTTGCTGTTTTTTATCAAGAAGAAGGTAAACTAGATAGTGCAGAGATTGCTTTGAAGAATTCTCTTGCCTCATGTGAAGACACGGGGATTCATCATGTTTGCTTTACGGCTCATGCACAATTAGGGTCCTTTTATAGAGAATCCAAGAAGTTCGACCAGTCTTTATTTCATTATCAAGAAGCGCTACACTATGCTAAACTTCAAAATAGCATTCATGGTATATTTAATTCTCATCAAGGCATGGGAAACTTGCAGACTGAAATGGGAGATTATCGAGCCGCTTCAAAAAGCTATCACAACTTAGAGGTGTTGTATAATCAATATCCTGACTTGGAATTAGGTGATAGCTTTTATAAGTTATGGGGAGAAGTCGAGCAAGAAATAGGGAACTATCAAAAGTCCTCAGAGCTTTTTCAAAGATTTATAGTCAATCGCGACTCACTTCTATCAGAAGAGAATAGAATGATAATAGCTGATGTAGAAGGTAAATATGAATTAGCTCAAAAAGAAGCCCAGATAAATAAAGAAAAACTCATCAGTAATAGAAGAGAAAACCAAAGAAATCTCTTTTTAGGTGGGAGCCTCTTTTTTGCACTATTAGGAATGTTTCTATGGCAACGAAGTCGCAAGAATAAGGAGTTATTTGCGCAGTCAGATGTCATCCAAAAACAAAAAATAGAACAATTAGAAAAAGAAAAGAAGATACTCTCCATGAATGCGATGATAGAAGGACAAGAGGCAGAACGAACAAGGATTGCCAAAGATTTACATGATGGACTAGGTGGCTTGCTGGCTACAGTGAAAGCTCATTTTGGAAATATTCAGAAGGAGATCAAACAACTCGAGGGCTTGCAGGTATATGATCGCGCTCAGGATATGATGGATGAAGCATGTGACGAGGTACGCAGAATATCTCATAACCTAATGCCTGGAGCTCTCAGGTTAGAAGGTCTTAAGACTGCAGTAGAGCAACTAGGAGAGGAAATGAATGCGGCTCACCCTTTTAAAGTAAACATAGAATTTATCAACTTCGAATCCAGACTAGAAGAATCCAAAGAAGTCTTTATCTATAGGATTATTCAAGAATCTTTGAATAATATCATTAAGCACGCTGAGGCGGATCAAATACTGGTGCAACTGACGGAGACTGATACTGAGTATCACTTTATTATCGAAGATGATGGTAAAGGCTTCGATCCTTTACATATTGATGCAGGGCTCGGCCTCAAGTCTATTCGTTCGAGAGTAGACTTTTTGCAAGGAAATTTAGATATCGATACAAGGGAGAATGTAGGAACTACAGTCTCATTTCACATTCCGAAGACACTTTAGGCGTCACTATGCGAATTCATAGATTTTCTCACCCTCTATGAATTCATAGAGGGTGCTTGCATATACATCTCAGATATTGAGGCAGTAAAGAGACTCCCATGATAGGGATGATTACATGTCAAAAAAGAATTAATTAGTATGAATCGTGTCATTGTAATAACCACATCACTCATTATGCTCTGTATAGGAGAAGTCCGTGCTCAGGTTCCTTTAAGTCAGATTGAGGGATTCTTAGAATTATATCTGCCAGGAGATACTACTTCACTTTATTTAGGGTGGAAATCAGGTCAAGAGATCGATGACGTAGGTTCGTATGACAACGTTTTTATTGGAAATAGTGCTGGAAGAAATACAACGAATGGTGATGACAATGTTTTCATTGGAAGTAATGCGGGAAGGTCAAATACGACCGGTGATGTTAATCTATTCGTAGGTCATCAATCTGGTAGTAATAATGTCTCAGGATTTGCCAATTCGTTTTATGGGGCTCGATCAGGCATAAATAATATAGACGGTAATTGGAATACTTTCATTGGTGCTGAATCTGGTACTAGTAATATATCAGGCAGTGACAATGTATTCTTAGGCACTCGTTCTGGAAATCGCAATACAACGGGTGATGATCAAATTTTTATTGGTAGAGATGCGGGAGCAATTAGTAGGGATGGAGGATTTAGCGTGGTAATAGGAAATGGCGCAGCAGACTTTGATTCAGGAATTGAATCATCTGTATATATAGGTCATGAAGCAGGTAAATTGATGTCAAGTACGAGCAGACGTGGAAATGTCTTTATAGGTAGCTTTGCTGGATTTAATCACTCGGGGAGCAATCGTCTATTTATTGCAAATAATCCAGGTGGTCAGGACCGAGCATTGATCTATGGAGAGTTTGATAATGAATTGCTACAGGTCAATGGGACTATGAAGGTACATAAGGATAATCCAAGTGGACCGACTATAACAGGCGTCTTAGAAGCTCCGATATCAAATCGTCCAGTCCTACTCTTTTCTGAAGGAGGATCCACTTTGGGAAGTGGTATGTCCATAGAGTATGATGGAACAGGAAGTGGAAGCGGCAACTATATGACAATCAATAGAACAGGAGGGAATCCAATGGTCACTTTTAGAAATGATGGAAATGTAGGTATAGGTACGATAACTCCAACTGCAGAACTGGAAGTGGTAGGCGATGCGATATTCAATAATAACCTGGAAGTTTCTCAAGGGCTTTTCCTGTTTAATTTACCTTCAGGAGGGTCAACTGATCTGAGAATTAATGGATCTGGTCAAGTTTCTCAATCTTCTTCAGATATCAGATTAAAACATGATATAGTCACAGTTGATGATGCGCTGTCAAAGGTGTTAGAGATGAGAGGCGTAACTTTTAAGTGGAACGATGAACCTGAAGCCGGAGCCCAACTCGGAGTAATAGCACAGGAAGTTCAAAGTGTTGTTCCTGAGTTAGTTACAGATAACGGAGAATACCTCGGTGTAGACTATAGCGAAATGGCAGCTTTGTTTATAGAAGCATTCAAAGAGCAACAGGCCGTCATCACTAAGTTAGAATCTACTGTCATTGAATTGCAAAAGAGATTACAATTCATAGAAAGTAGCAGCAATACAGCTTCTACGTCACAGTCCATTGATAAATAACTGAGCAATTCATTATCTGCGATTATATGTACTCAGCAATATCATAAACGTTGGACCTAAAGAGGATAGAAGTAGTATATGATGACTCTACGATGGATACATTGAGGTTTTGTTGTGGAGAATAATGTAAGAAATATTAATTCTAATTAATTGTCGATCTTAATCAAGCTAGAAATCAACTATATTAGATCATGCCAATCAAAATCCTCATCACCGATGACCACCAACTTGTAAGAGAAGGAGTGCGTCTTATGCTGAATGGACATGAGAATATTCAGATTGTGGGTGAAGCTAAGAATGGCCAAGAGGCGGTTGACTTTGTGAATGAACATGAAGTCGACATTGTTCTTATGGATCTCAATATGCCTGAGATGAATGGCATAGACGCATGTAAATCCATCAAAAAGCTTAAGCCATCCACAAAGGTGATCATACTATCTATGATATCCGAAACAAAGATGGTGCAAAATCTCATGAAATACGGAGCCAGTGGATATCTGCTAAAGAACTCAGGGCAAGAAGAGATTATCGAAGCTATTACAGAAGTACATGCTGGTAAGAACCACTTCGATAACAACATCATCAATATGATGCTCTATCCCAATCAAAGCACTGAGGTAAAGGACGAAAGTATCCACCCATCTTTATCAAGAAGGGAAAAAGAAATATTGCAGTTGATTATCGATGAGCATACGACAGCTGAGATAGCAGCTAAGCTGTTTATTAGCTTCGGGACTGTGGAAAGTCACCGGCGTAACATGATAAGCAAACTAGGTGTGCGCAATACCGCCGGGCTCGTAAGTGCAGCCTATAAATTTGGCCTCCTCAACTAACGGTAAATTGTAATTTTCTAAAGACTAGATCACTTGTATTTTATTAAAATCAGTTGCGTATCTGTAACAACTGATTGTGCTGTTTTGATCGGCACATCTCTATTTCTATATGAATTCATAGATTTTATGAATGTCCTTTTTTTGCCAGAGGCGTCTCTCTCCTGTTAGAATTACTTTTATGAAAACAAACAGTAGTACAATGACAATTAAAAATTTATCGACACACGGATTCTCTTATTCTTATCAATTTATAAAGAACGAAGATTCTCCTTTTAGTCCTATTTTTATTGTGAACGGAGCTTTCCAGAGTATGAAATCTTGGACGCAAATTATCTCTTTGCTGCAAGGCGAATATTCTATTTTAGTCTCTGATCTACCAGGATGGGTCCAGTCTGATATGATGCCAAGTACTTATAATTTTGATATGTATAATGAATTCAT
>CAZXIE010000047.1:4521-23564 GCA_964640065.1 uncultured Saprospiraceae bacterium | reverse complement strand
TTTGACATCAATTGTAGCTTCTCTCCTGAAAATCCAACAATTCAGAATAGTACTGTTTCCTTCTCAGGGTCCTCTTCCGTGAGTGGGGAGTTCTTGTGGGATTTTGGAGATGGTACAACTGACTTTGGTCCTAATGTTACTCATACCTATAGAGACACCGGTGTATTTTTTGTGACGCTGACACAGCGCAATGATGAAGGATGTTTTGATCAAGAGGTCAAGGAAGTCTTCGTGGCGCCAGTTGTCAATCTCATCTTTCCTAATGCCTTTACACCTGACGGTGATGATAAGAATGACTTCTTTAGGAGTCGAGGCTTGTTCAGTCTCTTGAGAGATTATGAACTCTTAGTATTTGATAGATATGGTAAGATCGTATTCGAGTCTAACGATCCAGAAGAAGCATGGAATGGAAGATTGAATAATACGGGTCAGTTGTTACCTTTAGGAGTGTATACTTATCTCAGTACTTACGAAGTGCCCAGATTCGGTGATGTAGAAAAGAGAGGAGTAGTAACATTGATAAGATAAATTAAAAGCGATCATGAAAAAGAAAAATATCAAATTTAGTTTCCTCCTGACTTGTTGTCTGTTTGTGTTTGCTTCATGCAGCAGTGAAGACCGTTGTTTTTCATGTGTTCTTAACACAACCGATATACTAGTCTGCGACAGTAACTTCGAGCGTTTGGCTGCCAGTAATGGTCTAGAAGTAAATAGTCTAGAAGAGTATATAGACTTGATTACACCTACGGGATTTGTCTGTACAGAGATCCTATAAACCAAGAATCTCACATTATATAAAAATATATGTGTGATATAGTTGAGAAGACTATATCTTTGCGGTCATTTTTAATGCAGGGATCATGGATGCAATAAGCAGTATACACGAAGAAATAACAGGAAAACCAGATTTTCCTTCATTTGGACCTGGAGATAATATCTCTGTCAGTAGTCGTATCGTCGAAGGTAGCAAAGAGAGAATACAGGTCTTCAAGGGTGATGTCATCCAGATCAAAGGTAAAGGCGCAACTAAGACTTTTACAGTACGCAAGATGTCTGGTAACTACGGCGTAGAGCGTATATGGCCTATGTATTCACCGACTATCGTTGATATCAAGGTGAATAAGTATGGTAAGGTCCGTAGAGCAAAACTGTTCTATCTACGAGAGCTAGTTGGGAAGAAAGCCAAAATCAAAGAGCGCAAACAAAGCTCAAAGAAGTAGTGCGCTTACCCGAGTCATCTACTAGTCTATTCCTTTTATTTGCTTTATCTCTCAGTCTCTTTCAGGCTTGTGATGAACCTAAGGTGGATAACTCGTTTGTTCAAGACAAGTGGTTGATAGTTGATGCATATCGCAATGGATCCTCTACCAGCACTTTAGAGGATGGCTTCTTTCACATATTATCAGATACAACACTAAGCACTAATATCTTCGGTCAAGAAGAGACTTATCCAGTTGTAATCAATGAAAAAGGGTGGTTACAAGAATCTCCAGAGTCCATTCAATATGAAGTAGAAGTCCGTCATGATGACTCATTGACTATCATGTGTGACATCCGTGGATTGGCCTTCAGATTTTTGGTGGCTCGAGATACCACAACTATAGATCAATAATCCTCTCTGGAAAGGAAAGTTGACTTAAAAAAGACGTACTTTTGTGCATGATTAATCCTCGTAGCTATTGATAGCACATCGAGGTATGGTTTATCCAATTAAATTATAGAAAAATGGCAGTAAAAATTAGACTGGCCCGAAGAGGCCGAAGAAAGCAACCGTTTTATCACATCATCGTTGCTGACGGAAGAGCTCCTAGAGATGGCAAATTCATCGAACAGATAGGTAGCTATAATCCCATGACAAAACCTGCGACCATCGAGCTTGACAGAGATAAAGCTTTTGATTGGTTAATGAAAGGAGCTCAACCTACGGATACGGCACGAGCAATCCTTAGATTTAAAGGTGTACTCTATAAGAAGCACCTTCAAAGAGGAGTTCTGAAAGGAGCTATGACTCAAGAGGATGCAGATCGTTTGTTAGGAGAGTTTGTGGAAGCTAAAGAGGCTAAAGTAGCTGAGAGATTTGAGCAAACTAAACAAGAAAAACTTGAGTTCCTCAAGAAAGTGTCTGGTTCTCCTAAGAAGGTGTACGTAGAAGAAGCAGCTGCCACAGCGGCTTTAAGTGATTTCCAAGAAGGAGGAGAGAGCACGACAGAAGCTCCAGCAGCAGAAGCAGAGGCGCCTGCAGCAGAGGCAGAAGCTCCAGCAGTAGAAGCGGAAGCACCAGCAGTAGAGGCAGAAGCAGTTACTGAAGAAGTAGCAGCGGTCGAAGAAGCTGTAGCCGAAGCTCCAGTAGTGGCAGCAGCGGCAGCGGCAGTAGCAGCTACGGTATCTTCTGAGGAAGAGTAAGAACTATTTGATTATCCTGATTTGTCTTGAGCACTCAAGGCAAATGCCATATACATGATATCATGAAAGATTTAGATCCAAAGTATGTTGCAACTTTAGAAAAGATCAAAGCTGACATACAAGCCTCTGAACATCTACAGTCATACTTAGATGAAGAAGATGAGTCCTTTTATGAGCAGCTTAAGCTCGCTTTTGAACCTCAGCTAGATACGTTACACCAAGAAGTAGCTCAAAATGATCCATTGGAGATCGAGCCACTTGAAGAGGGGATGTTAGATCCTGCCTTTGAAGGATTGTTCTTGCCAAGGATACTTGGATATTCTGTGTTAAGAGGAACTCTTGATGATGGTTATAAGTATAGCAGGCCACAAGAGCACTTCAAGAAAATCTTGATGGCCATCTGTAACTCTTTCAACTTTGATATTTTAAAGCAAAGGATAGGTCAAACTGTAGAAGTAGGATTTGCACTCAGTAGTGATATATGGATCACCAATCTTATATCTGAATTGGATAACAAATTGGTCAAGGCTTTCTTGCAAGACCATAAGCTTTCAAAGTACAGCGATATTAGATCTCGTCATACTGACTACCTGAGATATTCGAAGCAGTTTAATTCATTTAATTTCTTGACTGCTACGAACGCTCAGACATCACCCGAACTCAAGATTGAGTTTAAGTCGATCTCTAAGTTTTTATTATACCGTGCTTCGCTTGGAAGTCAAGCAGGGAAAAGTGTCTATGAGTATATCATCAACATCCTTTCTAAGCCTGAGCTTGGTCAAGGAGATGAGCACTTGGAGATCTTGTTACTGATAGGAGCTGCATTCGATCTTCAGTCAGCAGCTCAGCAAAAACTAATCGACCGACTCAACGAATACACAGATTACGGAGGAGAGGAAGCAGAAGAAAAGATCTTCTTCAGAGTACTACGTAACATGCAAGCCAAAGGTTATAAGATAGAAGAACACGACTACGCGAGACTCCACACACTTGTAGAGCGAACTAATCTTACTCAGTTCAAAGAATTTAGTGCCACAGTTGCTTCTATAGATACTATCGGATATATCAATCCAGATGCCGTAGAAGCTGCTCGAAACTACCACAACTCTAATCCTGGATTATCAGCACAAAATGAGTGCTTGAGAAATGTGATCTACGGAAAATTTGAGAGGTTTATGGCGGCTCTTGCTGAAGAAGACTTTAATGAGTACTTCGAGCTCAATAAGGTCTTTACTACTTACATGAATGCCTTTGATAATGAAAAATTCAATCAGCAGATCAAAGGGATTAGTATGAAGTATGTAAAGAAGCTACTTCGTAAGTTTACAGAGAAGAGAAGCAAGGACTATCAAGATATCAAGAAGTTTGTCTCAGCTGTATTCCTAGATCTTGGTTTCTTGAAAGAGAAAGCTATAAAGGAACTCTTTAAGACCAAACGCAAGAAGGCTGTTACAACGGCTTAATTCTTCTTTTACCTCTGTTTTTATTCTACAGTTTTCTCGGCATCATCGTGGAAGATGATTAAGAATATGATGGCGCTAAACACGGCCATTCCTGCTGGTACAAGCCATATGATATCCCATAAGTGGGTAGTATCAGACTGTGTGTATTGTTGGACAACCCACCCACTAGCGTAAGATCCAATCCCCATACCGATACCATAAGTGACCAAGGTTATAATGCCTTGTGCACTTGCCTGGATCTCTTTCGGAGCCACTTTGTCTACATAGATTTGCCCAGTTACAAAGAAGAAGTCATAGCAGATACCATGTAAGATAATGGCGGCATAGAGCATCCAAACCATAGTATCGTTATCCCCATAAGCGAAGAGTACATATCGCAGTATCCAAGCTATCATACCTATGAGCAGCATCTTCTTTACGCCCAATCTCTTAAAGAATAGAGGAAGTAGTAATAAGAAGATTATCTCAGACCACTGACCGAAGGCCATCTTGCTCGCGGCATTCTCCATACCGATCTCATTGAGGAAGGGATTGGCCCACGCAAAGTAGAATGATAGAGGTATAGAGATGAGCATCGAACAAATGATAAAAACAGTGAAGCTTTTATTCTTAAAGAGGGCTAGCGCATCTAAGCCTAAGATATCAGATATGGTCGGGCGTTTTCCTTTCTGCGAAGGAGGAGTATTAGGAAGTGTAAAGCAGTACATACCCAAGCCCAAGCTAAATCCAGCGGCCATTTGAAACTGCATATGCGAATCTTCCCACTTAAGATAACTGAGTACATAGGCAGCGACTATCCATCCTATGGTGCCAAGTACTCTCACAACTGGAAATTGGCTCTTGGGATCATTCATCTGATGAAACGATATCGTATTTGCCAGTGCTATGGTTGGCATAAAGAGTAATGTATAAAGCAGTATGACCCAGAAGAAAGCTGAAGGATCTGTCATCGTAGAGAGATTCCAGAGGATAACCGCTCCTACTATATGAAGTATGGCTTTGACATACTGAGCAGGGAAAAATCTGTCAGCGATCATACCGATAAAAAAAGGAGATATGATCGCTCCCCAACTGACTGTACTATATACAGCACCGACTTCAAGGCCTGTGAATCCTATTTTGGTTAAGTAAGTAGCTGCTGTAGCATACCAACATCCCCAAAGGAAAAATTCAAAAAACATCATAGTCATCAGTCTGGCTGATGTGGAAGTACGTAAGCTCATGGTTTCGACTTAGGCTATCAATGTAAACATTTACGTAAGTATCATCATAATGAACTTATAGCTCTATCAAAGTCGTCTGTCAAATCATGGATGTCTTCTATGCCCACGGAGACACGAACAAGCGCGTCGCTGATGCCATGTTCTTTCCTAAGAGTAGGGTCGACATTAAGATGTGACATGCTCGCTGGATGCATGATGAGAGTGTCTATATCGCCCATAGTTGGAGCGAGAGAGGGTAGTCGTAGGTTATTCATCAGAGTTATGACTTGGTCATATGATCCGTCCAGCTCAAAGCAAAGCATGCCTCCGAAGTGTGCCATCTGTTTTTTAGCGATGCTATGATACTTATGATCAGTAAGTCCGAGATATCCTACTGTTTTGATACGATGATGGTCAGCTAGATGCTTGGCAAGTGCAAGTGCATTGGAGGAGTGTTTCTCCATGCGAAGAGGTAAAGTCTTAAGGCCATTATATGTGAGCCACGCATCAAATGCATTGGAGTTAGTACCTAAGAGCTTCATGGTTGACCAGATCTTTCTTTTTCTATCATCTCCCGCTCCGATGATAATACCACTGATACCATTGCCATGACCATTGATGTACTTGGTGGTGGAGTGTATGACATAATCGATACCTAAGCTCATCGGTCTTTGGATGACTGGAGAGCAAAATGTGTTGTCGACCGCTGTTATGACATCATGCCCTTTTGCAACCTTACTGATGACTTCCAAGTCGACACAGTCAAGAGAGGGGTTAGAAGGAGTCTCAAAATAGATGAGTTTGATGCTAGGATCACTTGTAAGTGCTTCCTTTACTTGATCGGCATCAGTAAGGTCCGCTAGAACTACTTCGATGCCATAGTCCGGCATTTTCTTGAGGATTAACTCTGTGCTGCCACCATAGAGGTTGCCTTGAGTTAAGATCTTGTCTCCAGACTTTAGCTCTGCCATCAAGAGGGTAGTGATGGCGGACATGCCTGAGCTTGTCATGATTCCCCATGGTTGCTGTATGCCAGTATCGTACGTCTCTAGTTCAGCTATTTTTGCGGCTACAGTGTCTATGGTAGGATTAGAAAATCTGCCATAGAGATGACCTTGCATGGGATCCTTGAAAATAGCCATGCCTTCTTCTACTGAGCCCAGCTCAAATGACGAGGTAGGGTAGATAGGTAGCTGGTGAGACTTCGTAGTACGAAACTCTTGTTCATAGTGTAGACAGACCGTCTGAAGCTTCTTCATAATGCATCGTTAGTAGCAAACGAAGATAACTAGCACAATCGACTAACTTTGCGATGATTTATGAGTAGTAACGACGAACAAGGGCAAGACAGCGACTATATTTTTAGTTCCACGATACAGGTGGACAAGGGCCAGGAGCCTATGCGCATCGATAAGTTCTTAATGGGAAGAATCGAGAAAGTATCTCGAAATCGCATACAGACTGCTATCAAGACCGGAGCTATCCTTGTCAATGAAAAGAAGATCAAGGCGAATTATAAGGTTCGGCCGAATGATACCGTCAAACTTCTTCTTCCCAAAGATCCGAGTGAGCAGCACGACATACTCCCAGAAGACATCCCGATCGATGTTGTCTATGAGGATGAATCAGTTCTCGTATTAAACAAGCAGGATGGTCTAGTCGTACATCCAGGTATAGGAAACTACACAGGTACTCTTGTCAATGGGCTGGTACATCACTTTCAAAGAACGGATCTCCCTGTCATGCCTTCTAATTCGCGTGATCGACCTGGTCTTGTGCATAGGATAGATAAGGATACAACGGGCCTGATGGTAGTTGCCAAAACAGAATATGCGATGACGCATCTTGCTAAGCAGTTTTTTGATCACACGGTCGAAAGAAAATATCAAGCCTTAGTCTGGGGAAACTTCGAAGAAGAACAAGGTACAGTTACAGGGCACATCGGAAGGAATCCTAGTAATCGATTTCAGATGACAGTCTTTGAAGACGGTGATGTAGGAAAGCATGCTGTCACGCACTACAGGGTCTTAGAGGACTTCTACTATGTGAGTCTTGTAGAGTGCCAACTTGAGACTGGAAGGACGCATCAGATCAGAGCTCACATGAAGCACCTCGGTCATCCATTATTTGCAGATGCGAAGTATGGGGGTAATGAAATCAGAAAAGGCACAGTGTATACCAAGTATAAGCAGTACGTCATGAACTGTTTTAAACTCTGTTCTCGTCAGTGTCTGCATGCAGCTTCTCTTGGATTTGTACATCCGGAGAAAGAAGAAGTCATGCGATTTGAAGCACCGCTACCAGAGGATATGCATCAAGTGCTTGAGAAGTGGCGTAACTACTTTAAAAGTAAGGTGAAGTAGATCCTAAAACTGATTAGTCCTCAGCATCACTAATGTACAGGCGTCTTCCACGATGATGCCCATCTTAGCTAACTCAGTCATAAACTCCTCATCTTCCGTGCCTGGATTGAAGATGACTCGACGAGGACTGATCTCTTTGATATACTCTTTATATATCTCTAGGACTTTGGGGTTCACATAGAGAGTGATGGTGTCGATCATAGACATCTCCGGCAGGCCTTCATCTATATCTACATCTGCCACTTTACTCTCACTTCTTCCTATACCAAATACTTCGTGATCGTAAGATCTCAACATATGAACAGCCTGATGGCTAGTACGTGATGGATTAGTAGAGGCACCGATGACGAGTACGCGCATAGTCTTGTGTTATACTCTTTATAACAAAAAAAGAGAGCCCTGAGTTCTCAGAGCTCTCTATAATTGTTATGGTGTTATGAGATGGCCGATAGGGCCGTGTCTCTTACAGGTTGAACGCTCCCGTTCCTACCTGGTATCCTTTGTTATAGATTTCTACAGTGTAGTTACCTTTCACAACTTCTGTCAAGATATCCCAGTCCATACAAGCTTGAGTATCCTCATTGTTATAAGTTAATGTACCTGACATCGTGTATTTTTTCTCTTCTCCAGAGATCTTATCTGTGATTACTCCAGATCCTGCTTCGTCGGCAGAGATTGTCTCGCCAGATGGATCCATGATACGTAGATAGAATGTCTCTTCTCCTGCAGGGACGACTACATTAGTCTCAGTCTTAAAGCAGGTTCTTAGAGCTTTAGATTTCTTGGCGATCTTTCTTCTTTTCCAAGATCCATCGTCTTTAATCTCACCTCCTTCAAGGCTCATCCAATTGATCTTTACAGCAGAACCTACTTCTACTATATCAGAAAGTGATGAGTTACGCTCAGTAAGATCTTCCTTCTCACTCATGAGTACTGCACGAGTTTCTTTTAACTCAGTAGTCACTTGTTTCTCAGCTGAGAGATTGTCGTTAAGTACGACGATATCTTTTGTGAGTTTAGTGTTAGCACTTGAGAGTTGCTCATTTTGAGATTTGAGATCTGTGATCTCAGCTAAGTACTGAGCGGTAAGACCTTCAAAGTTGGCGATTTCTTCACGAGCTTTTCCTAACTCACGCTTCGTCCAAATCAAGTTATTGATCTTAGTCTTTTGAGCTGCGAGTTCTTCTTTTTGATTGTCTATGAGAGCATTTAGCTCTTGACTATCTGATCTGAGACCCTCGATGCTCTCTAGAGCTGCTTGATAATCTTCATCAAGTGCTGCTTGCACTTTCTGCTGCTCTTCGATCTGTGCAGTTTGTTGTTGATTGGAGTTTTTTAAGTTGGTGTTTTCGTACCACAGGTAGCCCGCTAGGAGCAAAAGTAGTGCGATGGCTAAGCCTGAAATTACTTTAGATGACATGTTCAGAGAATTTGTTTAGGTATAATTCAATTCATGATACAATATTCATTCCATTTGAGGTATGAAAACCCAAGGGTTTATCCTAGTTTTTAAGAATGAGAGTATTCCTCAAAAGAAAGCATAACTCAGTGATTATCAATGAGAAAGGCTATATTAGGCGTATAGGTGACATATATCTTAAGTGAACTTTCCAACTGAAAACCTCCATAGAATCCTTTTTGTGGACATCGAGACTGCGACTCAGTTCGAGAAATATGATGAGTTGTCCGAATCTTCAAAAGCGATGTGGATCAAGAAAATGAGGCGTCATGTAACTGCCGAAGATTATCCAACCTTTGAAGAGGAGTTCTCAGCGCTCTACCATGACAAAGGTGCTATACCTGCCGAGTTTGCCCAGGTGATCTGTATATCGGTCGGCTTCATTAAAGAAGAAGAAACTGGTCATAGCTTTAAAGTAAAGGTCATACCTGGAGCATCTGAAGCCGAGATCATAACTAACTTTCACACCTTACTTTCTGATCATTACTTCAATCGTTTTAATCATTTCCTATGCGGTCATAATCTGAAAGAGTTCGATATCCCTTTTTTATGTCGGCGCTCTATGGTGCATAATTTAGAGCTGCCAAGTCTTCTCAGGTTAACAGGTTATAAACCTTGGCAAGTTCATCATCTCTTAGACACCATGGAGATGTGGAAGTTTGGAGATTATAAACACTATACCTCATTGGATCTCCTTTGCCACGTACTTGGTGTGCAGACGCCTAAGAATGAGATGGACGGATCGATGGTTAACCAAGCCTACTGGAGTGGCCAGATCGCCGATATCCAGAAGTACTGTATGCAGGATGTGGTGGCAACTGCTCAGGTGTACATGCGATGCGTTGGGCTGATTCCCTTTGACAGTGATGCTGTCACTTTCGTAAATGAAACAAGCTAAAGCACTGTCGTCTTCAACTCATCGGTGATCGTCTTGCGCTCTTGAAGTAACTTTTGATAAGCAGTTATAAAGACGATGTCTCTTGAGTCATCATCTTCTTTCTCGATCAACTTGTTTAATTCATTGATCTTATCCATGATTTTCCTAAGCTTAAATCTCATGATGGCTTGATAGCTATCCTTCACAAAGTTTTCCTCTATAGGTTTTTGTGTTTGGAGCTCAAGCCCTTTTTCTGACCATTTCGCATAGACGTACTTTTCAGAGAGAATATTGATAGATAGATCTCTGATCTCATCATCTTGATGACCTGACCAGTAAGATCTATTAGGAGTATATCTCTGACTCTTCTGATGTACATAATCCTCTAGCACTTTTTTATAAAGAGGGTCACTCATATACTCTATGACATTACCGAGGTTGGAGATGATGTAATCAGCTATGCTGATATCCTGCTCTTCATCGTATAGCTGATCACCATCATGGATCATGATCCTGATGATATCTTTCTCTTGGTAGTTGATCTCATCAACCTTAACAGAGACACCTTGGCTATGATCTTTCTCAGGGTCGTAGTCGACATACTTCTGCTGTACGCGAGGTTGTGCATTATCTCTCTTTACTTGATTTTGTCTTTTCCAGAGATCGGTCTTGATATGCTTATTGATAGCTGTAACAAGAGATGACTCATCTATCTGTAGGATGGATGTACACTCTTTGATATAGAGTGATCTCTTTATTTGATCTCTGATCAGAGCGACGCTTTTGACCAACTCATTGATTTCAAGACTCTTTTGTATGGGGTCGTTCTTATACTCCTCGTGGATGAGCTTGGCCCTACGCAAGATAAAGTCAGCTCCATGCTCTTTGATGTATGCCTCAAATGCTGTAGAACCTAGCTCTTTGACATAACTATCTGGATCTTGTCCTTCTGGTAGAACGACCACTTTCACATTAAGACCTTGCTCCAGGAAGATGTCTAGACCGCGTAAGGCTGCCTTTTGACCTGCAGCATCACCATCATAGAGCACGATAGCATTGGCGGTAAATCTTTTGATAAGACCTACCTGCTCTACTGTCAGCGAAGTCCCGGAAGAAGCCACTACATTTTTAATCTCGTTTTGATGGAGACTCAAGACATCTGTATAGCCTTCCACAAGTATGCAGCTGTCCTTCTTTCTGATTTCGGATCTCGCTTGGTAGAGACCGTACAGAGATTTTCGCTTATTGTAGATCTCGGACTCTGGGCTATTGAGATACTTTGGAGCTTTGACATTGTCCTTGAGGATCCGTCCTCCAAAGCCGATGATCTTTCCACTGAGATTATAGAAAGGGAAGATGACTCTCTCCCTATAGAAGTCTCGACCATGAGAACTCGTAAGTCCTAACTCCTTAAGAAGATCTTCCTTGTAATCTTTTTTAATGGCATAGTCAGTAAACTGTCGAGAACCTCTTGGACTATATCCCAAACCAAAAGTCTCGATGGTTCTCTCGTTCAGTCCTCGATGCTTGAAGTAGGAGAGTCCGATGCTCTTTCCTTCTTCCGTAAGTAGTTGCTCTTTGAAGAAGTTGAAAGCCATCTCATTAACTAGGAGGAGACTCTCTCTTTTTTGTTGTGCTTCGATGGCCTCATCAGTCTGCTTGTCTTCTTCGACCTTGATGTTATACTTCTGGGCGAGATATCTCAGAGCTTCAGGATAGGTAAAGCTCTCATGATCCATGATGAAGTTGACCGCATTACCTCCTTTGCCACAACCAAAGCACTTATAGAGATTCTTGGCTGGAGAAACGGTGAAGGAAGGTGTCTTTTCATTATGAAAAGGACATAGACCGATCATGTTCACTCCACGTCTTTTGAGGTTAACGTAGTCGTTGACCACGTCCTCTACTTGAGCAACACTAAATATCTCGTCTATTGTCTTCCTTGAGATCATGATACCTTACGAATGTAACCATAAGAGACTAACATAATATACTTATCTATAGCCCCATCATATCGCTCATGCTTTTCCAGCCTTTATGTGGATTACCATTGTTATATAACCACGTTGCAGCTAATAGCGCACCTTGGGCAAAACCATCACGAGTATGAGCACTATGACTAAGTTCTAATGTATCGATAGGAGAGCTGTACGTAACCTTGTGATCACCGAAGACTTCTCCCTCACGATGAGCATCTATTTTGACAGTTGCAGGGCCTTCTTCAGTTAAGCTCCACTGGTCTTTTCTTGACACATGAGAAGTGATGCCATCGATGAGTGTAAGAGCAGTGCCACTTGGTGCATCCTTTTTATGGACATGATGCACTTCTTCTACCTTGACTTCATAGCTCGGATAGTTATCCATGATAGCTCCTAACTTCTTGTTGATCGCGAAGAGCACATTGACACCGATGCTAAAGTTGGAGGCATATAATAAACTACCTTTCTGCTGGTCAAGGAGTTGAAGTACTTCATCTTTTTGATCTAACCAACCTGTAGTACCACTTACCACAGCGATGCCATGCGCAAGTGCTTCTTTTATATTATCGATAGCTGCTGAAGGATGTGAAAACTCTATCGCTACGTCACCTTCCTTGAGTAGTCTTTCTCTTTCTTCTTTACTAGTATCCATGTCAATAGCACCATGGATCTTCAGTCCTTGATCTAAACCGAGCCTTTCGATGGTTTTTCCCATCCTACCATAACCGATCAATACTATATTCATTACCACAAAATTTTGGTCTGCAATGATACGGCTTCCTCAGATGAGAAGCTGACTTCAGTAAGTCGAATTGCTTAGGGAGTTGGATGTTTTCTTTCTATCCAATTTATTATTTCTTCTGATACGATTTCTTGATTGATGTCCAGCATCATGTCATGAGCTATGTGGTCAATTACCTTGAAATCTGCATTGTATTTGTTAGCTGTAGACCTTATTTCATTCTCCAAAATAATTGCGTCGTTTTTTGCCGCGAGTACGAGCATGGGTATTTTCAATTGGTGATTAAGTTTGATTCTGGGAAAGAGCATATTCAGAAATGCCAAATAGGACTCTGAACACAGTTGATCTGTATATTCTGTTAGGTCTTCTGTTGATAGACCTTTGCTAAAGAAAGCCTCGCTACTTTTTTCTAAAGAATTTACTAGGGCATAAAGATTGAAACCAAATAGGGCTGGATAAGCATATGGCTTTCTTAAGAACCTTAATGATGTCTTTATTGCACCATAGTGGGGCACTGGAGCTATTAAGATTGCAGCTTTACAAGTGTTTTGCTCAAGGTATTTTTGAACAATAAAACCTCCCATAGAGTGTCCTACTATGATAGGCGAAGTGTCAAGTTTGTTAACTTCCTTTTCTAATGCTTTTACATAGTCTCCGATACTATATTTGTTGATGCCTTGTATTTTTCCAGATCTGTCATGCCCTGGTAAGTCAAAGGTGATTACAGCGTATCCACGATTAGAGAAAGTAGGTGCAAAGTATTTGTCCCAGCACCACTTGCCATGCCATGCCCCATGTACAAATATGATCGGTTGTTTTTCCATTCTATTTTAAAGTGTTTGCCAGAGTTGGGTTAGGGCTCAGTAGGTTTGATTAAAAGCGTGATTACGGCATGAATTATTTATTTAAGATTCAATTGCCACGAAATACCAAATTGATCTTGAACAAATCCAAACTTCTGACTAAAGCCGTAATTGTTAAGCGGCATCATGACCATTCCGTTCTCAGATAATTTTCCAAATAGTCCTTCAAGTTCTCCTTCGTCTTCACAATCTATATAGTTTGAAACAGCAGGAGTGAAACCCCATTCATGGATAGGTGGACTGTCACTGCACATAAAGAGATTTCCATCTAATTCAAATATAGCATGCATGATGGTTCCCTCCTCTCCTGGAGCTTCATTGCCCCATCGTTGGATCTTAACAATCTTAGAATTATCAAATAGACCCATATAGAAATTCATCGCTTCCTCAGCACGATTATCTTGAAAAGTCAAGAAGGTGGCGATCTGGGTTTTTGAGTTCAACATATTCTTGTTGATTACAGCTTTTAGACTGTCATTTTCGATTTGTAATATCTGATGCTCGTAAAGTTCTACTCCACTCGGTTTAGGCTGTGAACATCCTAATAGGAGTTGAGTAAGTATGATAAGAAATAGTATGTTTTTCATCTGTCGCTATTTGTGCTGAACTATAGATAGGATAGTAACTATCCACTACTAAATCACTCACCTTGATTCTCTCACGCTTATAACGTGACGGACTGTCAAGGGATGACTTCTGGCTTTTATCGTAATGTATAAGGCATCTTCGGTGGTTGCTACATGACGTATTGTCCTTATTTGCCATCTAATACTTCGTCAAAATATGATAAATGTACAGATCTGTACTACACCTGCCAAAAGTTGTGTCAGTTAGCCAAGAAGCATTTATTCTAGCTTGATATCTGTATTAGGTTAGGGGTGTTACGCACAGCTAAGTGTGAGCTTAAGCCGTAGAATCTATCCTGAAGTTTGTATGTATGATTCTCTTCAGCGCTCATATTGAGCTCTAGACAAAAGAAAGATGATCATTACGGTCGCTAAGGATACAAATCAATATCTCCCAACCTCGTAAATCGTACTAGTTCAGCTACCGAATAGATAATAGTTGTATGTTTCATAGTGATTGGTATAACTTGAGATAAAAGGAAAGACACATTAGTTTTCTTCTATTATATATAATGGGGCTTATTGGTTTTTGTGAACCAATGGATATGGATGTTGTGCTTCAGCATCAGATGATAGAGGATTGTCGTAACAGCCTCGATGATGACGGTGATGGACTGATTGATCTCAATGATCCAGATTGTGAGTGCGAGATCCTCAATCCAGAATCATTAATACCCAATCCTTCCTTCGAAGAAAGTACATGCTGCCCCACTAATAGGAGCATGTTGAATTGTGCTGTGGACTGGATCCAAGCCTCTGAACCGACCACTGATTTGATTCATCCGTGCGGATGGACTGGATGGGATATTCATTTTCCACCCACCCCCTTCCCGGATGGAGAAGCTATCATGGGATTTGCAAATGGCCGCGGATTTGGTAGCGCCTTTGAAGATAATTGGAAGGAATACGCAGGTGCGTGTCTTTTAAGTCCATTAAAAGCAAATACTACTTATCGATTTGAGTTTTACATCGGATTTTCTGGTACTCAGGGTTCGCCACCTATTGATATTTCCTTTTTCGGAACAACGGATTGCGATTTTTTGCCTTTTGGTGTTGGAGATGCTGACTTCGGATGTCCAACAAATGGCCCTAATTGGCAGCTCTTAGGAGCTCGTGAAGTAAGTGGAGGAGGAGGCCCCGAGTGGTTAAAAACTGAGATAACCATCACACCTAATGAAGATATTCATGCCATCGCTATCGGACCACCATGTGAACCGTCTTCAGTTAATAGTACGACTTATTACTTCTTTGATAATTTAATATTAGCAGATCTAAGGTCTTTCGAATTTACAATAGAAGAGGTGAATCACCCTTGTGCGGAAGATTTCACACTTCAGGTCCCAGAAGAGGAAGGCGTCACGTATCAATGGTATAAAGATGGGATAGCTCTTGTTGGAGAGGAAAGTGCCCTGCTCTCTATGGATTATGGTGAAGGAGATTATCAAGTAAGAGTTGAAAGTGATGGAGACTGTGTGCTCACACAGCCCTTTACACATGTTGTTCCAGTGATAACTGATACTACATTTGTAACTCTCTGTAATGATGAAGTTCTTGAATTTGGAGAACAACTATTAGCAGACCCAGGAACATTCAGTGAGATGTTCGTTAGTCAAGATAACTGTGATAGCATAGTATCGCTGACATTGGATGTGCTACCAGAACTCGAAGAAATGGTAACTGCCAAAATATTCGAAGGCGAAACATTTGATGGGGTGGAGTCTCGACGCTTTGATAGACCGGGTACATACTCTGTAGAACTGACTAATCGCTTTGGTTGTGACAGTCTAGTGATTCTAGAATTAGAGTTCTATAATGTCTACTTCCCAAATGTCTTTGCTCCTAACTATAGCGAGAGCAATGGTCACTTTTTTATCTCTGGAAATGAAGATTTGACCGAAATTAGAAGACTGGATATCTATGATCGTTGGGGTATGCTCGTATACAGTGGTAGAGATGAATTTCAAAATAACAGTCAAGGCTGGGACGGCAGATACAATGGCAACATAGTTGAAGAGGGTGTCTACACTTATATTTCTACCTTAGAAATGGACGACGGTGTAGTGCGTCAATTTGCGGGGTCCGTACTTCTGATAAAATAGACTTTCTTTCGTTTTAAGGTGTTCTCGGACTATTCATATAAGCAAGTGTAGTGAATGCGAGTCATATAATCCATAGGCCTGGGCCGATTACAGATTTTGGAATTTCTAATCCTCCCTGGAATACAGGAAAAAGAATAAACCCAATGTCTTCGGCTGTGATCAAGAATAGTGCTACCCAATATGCTCATTTGGAGTTTCTCCAATTATAGTATGCCAGGATTAGATCAAAGACTCCCAGATATAATAGGCTCCAATGTCCTTGTGCTAATCTACCTGCAGCTTCGCTAAGTAGATTACTATCAACTCTTTCGGTGAGTCGCTCTCTACTAAGAGCAATGTGTAACAATGACCACAAGGCATAAGAGATGGCGCCTATCTTCGCCTATATCATGAGTGTGTTTTTTTATAATTACTAATTAGTTTTGAAATCTTCAAAATGTTGTAGAAATGTTATGTCTGCTAATATCGGCAAGTCTATATATGACATATCTGTGGTACCTAGATGAATAGTATAAGAGGATGGGAAGATATATTTATCATCCCTATCTGTTAACTCTCACATCTCCAAATTGTACCCATGCATATCTGTTCTCGTAGAACTTTGGCCGATCACCATAAGGATCACCTCGAGTGATGAACTGATTAAATGGCGCTACCATACCATTGATGTTTCTAAAATCTGTATAACGAGCTGTCGAATGGATAAACTTCAGTTACAGAAGGACTGATATCTTGTCGAAGCTACACGTGAATAGGGGATGACACTCCGATTGCTAAGAATGTAAGCGAAGTTCGCACTATAAAAGTCTGTGATGACTAAAGACTTGTTTTGTGCCACCTTTTGACTCCTGTTAAAGGACTCATCTGCGTACATACCGCATCCCAAATAAGCCTACTTTTGCGACCCGATAAACAAGCTATGGCATACAAGAACAACATACTATTAGATCTCTTTGCTGGTCAGAGGTTGGAGCGCCCTCCGGTATGGGTGATGCGTCAAGCCGGTCGCATACTGCCTGGCTACAGAAAGATAAGAGCAGAGGCGGGATCTTTCAAAAAGCTAGTGAAGGATGCAGAGAAGATAGCTGTCGTTACTCGCGAGCCAGTAGATGTGCTGGGTGTAGATGCTGCCATCTTATTCTCCGATATCCTAGTGATACCCGAGGCCATGGGCCTCAACTATGAGATCGTAGAGAAGAAGGGACCTCTCTTTGAGGGGACGATATCGACACGGCCAGAAGTGGCAGGTTTAAAGGATGGAGAGGATGTGCTACCAGATTTAGATTATGTCTTTGAGTCTATCGATCAGACGAAGAAGATATTGGCTGGCGATGTACCGCTGATAGGATTCGCTGGAGCACCATGGACTTTGTTCGCCTATATGGTGGAGGGGAGTGGAAGTAAAACATTTGCGAAAGCGAGAAGACTCTTATATGAAGATCCAGAGACGTCGCATGCCTTACTCGAGAAGATCACAACAAGTACGATAGCATATCTAAAAGAAAAGGTCAGCCGGGGATGCGACGTCATACAACTGTTCGATAGCTGGGCTGGCATGCTACCTGTCGAGCACTATAGGGCCTATGCCCTGCCATATGCAGAGCGGATCTTAGCGGCGATCGACGCAGTCCCAACGATATTCTTTCCAAAAGGGGCGTGGTCAGTACTACCGATGATGGGAGACTTACCATGCGATGCGGTCAGTCTGGACTGGAAGACGAGTGCGGAGTATGCATCTGCACACCTGCCAGGTAAGATCTTACAAGGGAATCTTGATCCAGCACAGCTATATGGCTCTATGGAAGAGATATCTCAAGCTGTGCATGACAAAATAAAGTCATTCGGTGGCAGACATATCTTTAATCTCGGTCATGGGGTTTATCCAGATACTGATTTCGCTGCAGTACAGCATATGATCGGATCTGTGAAGGAATATAGATATGAAGTGTAGCTCGACACCTAGAGTATAAATATCACTGAATCAATTACTTATGGCATCTTAATAAAAGTGTGGATTACTTCTGCTTGCACGGCAGTAGATAATAACTACATTTGGGAAGAGCGTTAGTCACAGTACTGATACTCGGAGATCAACGAAAAAGAATATCGTGTATGGGATGGTTCAAACGCCTATCAGGCGGAATCCAGACGACTACCAATGAAAAAAAAGAGGTTCCAGATGGTTTCTGGCAGAAGTGTAAAGGATGTGGTGGAACATTCACCTCATTCGAATTAGAGAAAGCACTCTTTGTCTGTCCTGACTGTAATCATCACTTTCGCATTGGTTCACATAACTACTTTGAGATCTTGTTCGGTCGCAGATATAAGCTGCTACATGATAATCTCAAGTCTACGAATTTCTTAGGCTTCACGGATCTAAAGTCCTATGATGATCGCTTGAAGAAAGCGAAAGAAACAACAAGTCTTAATGATGCCATCAGTGTGGCAGTAGGGAAGATTAAGAAAAAACCACTAGTCGTGGCAGCGATGGATTTTTCGTTCATCGGAGGATCTATGGGTTCTGTGGTAGGTGAGAAAATTTCCCGTGCTATCGACTACTGTATCAAGCACAAGACACCACTTATGATTATCTCTAAGTCCGGAGGTGCGAGGATGATGGAGTCGGCATTTTCCTTGATGCAGCTTGCTAAGACTTCTGCTAAGCTATCGCTTCTGGCGAAGAAGGGTATCCCTTACTTTTCGTTCTTAACGGATCCTACAACTGGAGGAGTGACAGCTTCTTTTGCTATGCTTGGTGATATCAACTTCGCCGAGCCTGGAGCGTTGATCGGATTTGCGGGACCTAGAGTGATCAAGGAGACGATCAAAAAAGATTTGCCAGAAGGATTTCAAACCTCAGAGTTTTTGCTAGACCGAGGATTTCTAGATTTTATCGTAGATCGAAAGAACCTTACTGATCAGATCGATGAGTTACTGTGCTTCTTTGAGAACAAGTCTTAGTTACAA
>CAZXIE010000047.1:0-4421 GCA_964640065.1 uncultured Saprospiraceae bacterium | reverse complement strand
CGAGGAGGCCAAAAGTGTTTTGGTTACATTGCGCGATTGGCAAAGTGACAATTGAGAGAACGAGGATGGACCGGTGAACAGCAGTTGCTGTGCCAAATAAGCAGTTTTCAAAGATCAACCCTCTTCAAGAAGAACTTTCATTGACTTATCCAGCGGGTCAGCTACCGAGATAATCTCATCTATCCATGCCTTACCATGCTTGAGGTAGTAGGGGATGAAGTTGTCATAGCGCTCTTGTAGACTATTATTACCTGGCCATAACTTTTGCTTTGCTTTACGGACTCTGTTGAGTTGTATCTCATGCTTGGACTTTTCGGCTTTCAACATCTTAGACTCTAGGTAATCCAGTGACTTGACGCCTTTGCTGCCTTCACCTAGGGCAGTTTTCTTGAGTGTGGGATCTATAGTCGCAAGCTTCTCTGAGATTTTGTCGAAGAGATCACTTAGTGCTGTTTTTTCTTCTTGCAGATTAATTTCTTCTGAGGACAGCGATCTCGTATATGCTTCGAGCACACGATCTTCGCGATCAAAAAATTGGATGATATCTAAACCAGCCCCTTGTACCAGCTTCACTGTTTTTTTATCGATGATGTGCATCGAGTCTCTACGTATCAACATAGGGAATGGGAGCGCCCACTGTGCAAAAAGACTCCTTCGCTCTAGCCAGTAGGCTAGCTCTCCACCGCCACCGATGTAAGCGAGATTAGGAAAGATTAGCTCCTGATAAATCGGTCGCAACACCACATTAGGGCTGATGTTGTTAGGGTCTGACTTTAGAAGATCTGTAAGCGCACTCTGCGTGTAGATGTCTTCACCGATCCGATATGTATCCTCACTGACTGGGACAACTCGATGGCGATCTCCATCGTGCCAAAATATATTGACCTCTCGTGCATGCGCCTGACTTTTAAAGCCTTGTGTCTCTAGTATTTTTTGATCTTGCTCCACACATCGTTGGCTATCCTTATCTGCTAAGTCGCGAAGCACATATGGCAGCAGTACATCTTTATATCTACGATCATCCATGTTAGCGACGATGAGACCGTAGTCTTTGAAGAGCTCGTTAGTAAGTATGACCATAAACTGTCCATACGTCTCTGCTTGCTCATAGCTCGTCTGAAAGATCTTCTTAAGCCCCTGAGCATGCTCGCTATCGCCCAGCTTCTCCTGTACTGCTGTAAGTACATCTTCGATGCCGTCCAGAGACATCCTGCCTGTCGCGCCTATCTGATTAGTCTCCCATGTGAAGTCTTGGTTAAAGAGATGCATGGTGGCGATCTCATCGAAGTCATGATCTTCACCACCCGTGATAAATACAGGTACCACTGAGATACCGAGATCTTGCTTGGTAAGCTGCTGAGCGAGTGAGATCGCGCTTGCGATCTTATAGATATAGTAGAGTGGCCCTGTGAGTATCGAAGGCTGATGTGCTGTGATGACAGTATAAGTATCTTGATCTCCAAGTCGTTGGATATTAGCTAAGACCGCAGGAGAAGAAGGCATCTTCTTATACTGATCTGTCAGGACCTCTACGAGTAAGCTGCGATCTATATCAGCAGCACGTCGTGCCTCTACCACCTTGCTTATAGCAGTTAGATCGGGAGTGTGCTCGATCAGCTCTTGGAGACGTGAGTCTTGCCTCTGATAGGCCTTGTCTCTATCAGAAAACTGCGGTACGTCTTCAAAACTGATTTTTTGGATAGTATACATAGTCGTTAATCACATTACTCAGGTCTTAACACCCAACTCTGGATAAGGATCACAAAAGAAATCATTAAAATCTATCTTGTGCTTCCTATGGGTCTTTTAACGAAGGTTCTATGATAAGATTTGTTGTTTCGCGACTTTTATATGGCGGTTTAGTTTTGGTATTGGTCACGATACTTGTGTCGTCGATCATCTACTTGTCGCCGGTGGATCCTGCGCGATTGACATTTGGTCAGCGCATGGATGAGGCAACTGTCCAGTCTAAACGCGAGCAGCTCGGCCTCGATCTACCACTTTACAGCCAGGTTTTACTCTATCTCAAGGATGTCTCGCCGATCTACATAGGCAGTGCCGCTGGCTGGCGCCCTGAGTATCGCGGTTCTCATCTTTCGATCGGATCTCTTCAGCTTGGTATCAAGTCGCCATACATGCGCGAGTCTTATCAGTCAGGCGTGGATGTCGGTCATCTTATTCTTTCCGCTTTCGCAAATACCTTACTTCTCACTCTAGTAGCTCTACTACTGGCCATCGTGCTAGGTATATCTCTCGGATTGTTAGCAGGTTTTTCTCATGGCACCTGGATAGATCGAGTCATCATATTGATCAGTACCGTCGGGTTTTCAGTGCCGAGTTATGTGACAGCTATCGTACTAGGTGTCATCTTTGGATATTATCTCAGGGACTTCACAGGGCTTAATATCCAAGGAAGCTTGTTTGAACTAGATGACCTCGGCGATGAAGTCACTGTCTGGAAGAATCTCTTACTGCCTGCATTAGCCCTTGGCGTCAGACCTGTGGCTATTATTACTCAGTTGATGAGATCTAGTTATCTCGATGAGGTAAGTAAGAAATTTGTCTTGGCCGCTGAGGCTAAGGGACTATCGAGGGCCAAGGTGATCAGAGACCACGTGTTTCGCAATGCGATGAATCCCGTGATCACGGCACTCAGTGGTTGGACAGCAGCTTTATTAGCTGGTGCCTTCTTTGTTGAGTTCATATTCAACTATAAGGGACTTGGATATGTGACTGTTCAAGCATTAATCAACTATGATATCCCTGTTGTATTAGGTGCATTGTTATTTACAAGTGCGTTATTTGTGGTGATAAATATCCTAGTGGATGTGACGTATAGTCTCTTAGACCCAAGGATAAATCTCGCTTGATAAAAGATACTGAAAGTAGATGAGTAATAAAGAGACCGACAGATATGCGCAGAGAGGTGTCTCAGCTTCTAAGTCTGAGGTTCATGCGGCTATAGCTCATCTCGATAAGGGCTTATATCCTATGGCTTTCTGTAAGATCTTACCAGATCTCGTAGGTGGAGATCCTGACTACTGTAATATCATGCACGCCGATACTGCAGGTACTAAGACCAGTCTCGCTTATCTCTACTGGAAAGAAACAGGAGATCTATCTGTCTGGAAGGGTGTCGTCCAAGATGCCATCGTGATGAATATCGATGATATGGCTTGTACTGGCTGTATACAGAATATCGTCATCTCCAGCACAGTAGGCCGCAACAAGTCACTCATCCCAGCAGAGGTGCTCAGTGAAGTAATCGGAGCATCTCAGCTCTTCATCGAGAAGCTAGCAAAGCATGGAGTCTACCTAACACTGGCTGGAGGGGAGACAGCGGATGTGGGAGACATAGTGCGTACGATAGATGTGGGCATTACTACATTTGGAAGACTGCCAAGAGCAGAGGTCATTACTAACGATATCCAAGGTGGCGATGTGATCGTAGGATTATCTTCTGCGGGACAAGCCATTTACGAAAGTGAGTATAATGGTGGGATGGGAAGCAACGGACTGACCAGCGCTCGTCACGATGTACTCTCCAAATACTACGCCCTCAAATACCCCGAGACTTACGATGCACATATCAACGAAGATCTGATCTACTGCGGATCGCGAAAACTTACAGATGTGATCGATGTAAGTGATGATATCCAAACTACGATAGGCAAACTGATCCTCTCACCGACACGTACTTATCTACCCATCATCAAGGATCTACTAGATGAGATGAGAGCAGATATACATGGCATGATCCACTGCACTGGTGGTGCCCAGACCAAGGTGCTGAAGTTTGTGAAGAACAAAAAGATCATCAAGGACCAACTCATGCCTATGCCGCCACTCTTTCAACTTATAGAAGCAGAGTCGGGCACATCACGGAGAGAGATGTATAAAGTCTTTAACATGGGGCATCGCATGGAAGTATATCTTCCTGAAGCACATGCCCAAGCCGTTATTGATCTCGCTGCGAAGTATAACGTGGATGCTCAGATCATCGGTCGAGTAGAGGATGCCGATCATAACGAGTTAGTCATCACTGATGATCTAGGTACCTACGGGTATACTTCCTAGCAATAGTTAAAAAAAGTAAAACACAGGTATAGTAGAGGTCCATACAGTGACCAGTATCTAACAAATTCACTTTTTTACGCTCTAAAAATGGGACTCTCGAAAAGACCAACGTCTTAAGGGTGAGTTTTTACTATAACTATAATCATGAATGCATCTAATGACATGCCAGACCGGCTCTGTGTAGAGCCCGTACTGCCCGACTTGAAAGACTACAAGAGGATCGATGTTGATCTTCAGTGGTTTACCTTCACTAACCGGACCCTGCAACCCAAAAGCTAATCCATTAGTTTTAACTAGGCCCCCCTTTTATAAAGTGTTGTTGTAGACTTCTAGCCTCACCAAAT
>CAZXIE010000046.1:0-23744 GCA_964640065.1 uncultured Saprospiraceae bacterium | reverse complement strand
CTAGTGGTAGGGGCTTCACGAACTTTAACCGTTACTTCTTTTCGCAGCAGGACAAAAAAGGTGTAGTCATCGACGAACGTAACAATGGTGGTGGCTCGGCTGCTGACTATATGATAGATGTATTAGCACGAGAACACCTCGGGTACTTTAATAGTAAAGCAGGAGATAAGCGACCGTGGACTACTCCGATCGCAGGTATCTGGGGCCCTAAGGTCATGATCATCAATGAGCGCGCAGGATCAGGAGGGGATCTCTTGCCATATATGTTTAGAGCGCGAGAGTTAGGACCTCTAGTTGGAACCAAGACTTGGGGAGGTCTTGTCGGTACTTGGGATACACCAAGATTTATAGATGGAGGAAGGATGGTCGCTCCGAGAGGAGGCTTCTATGATGTAGATGGCGAGTGGGCTGTCGAAGGAGAAGGGATAGCACCAGACATTGAAGTGATCATGGATCCTGCGATTGTCTTGCAAGGCAGAGATCCGCAACTAGAAGCGGCTGTGCAAGAAGCATTGCGGTTGTTAGAGACAGAAAGGTTTGAGTTGAAACCAGAACCTGCTGCACCTATCAGATCAAAGCGGCCAGTAGGTTGGGAGAAAGAGAAGTAGTGTTGATATGACATTAGACCAGTGGAAAAGTAAGGGCTCGTACACGAGTGTATTAGGTCATCAGATCTTCACCCAAGAAGAGGGGAGTGGTGATACAATTTTGTTGATACACGGATTTCCCACCGCTTCGTGGGACTGGTGGCAGATGTGGCCAGAGCTTGCGTCTCGCTATCATGTCCTTGCTATAGATATGCTAGGATTTGGATATTCTGATAAGCCGAAAAATCAGAAGTATAGCATCCTTGAGCAGGCTGATATCATAGAAGATTTTCTAGCGCAAAAGGGTGTAAAGGAAGTCAAGATCCTATGTCATGACTACGGTGATACGGTAGCACAAGAGCTGCTCGCTAGACATGAAGACAGAGCTCTGGGAAATCAAGGAGGCGTAGATATCACATCTCTCTGCTTTCTCAATGGTGGTCTCTTTCCAGAGACACATCGAGCACTTCCTATTCAGAAGTTATTAATGAGTCCGATTGGATGGATTATCTCGCGAGTTTTTAGTCGCAAGAAGCTCGGTGTAAGCTTCAAGAAAGTGTTTGGTCCGAAGACTCAACCGACCGAATCCGAACTCGATGAGTTTTGGTCATTGATTACTCATAAGGGTGGTAATCGAATCATCCATAAGTTGATCTGGTACATGCAAGATCGGATAGATAACCGCGAGAGATGGGTCGGGGCTATGCAAAAGACTCAAGTGCCGCTGCGAGTTATCGATGGAGTAGTAGATCCTATCTCTGGAGTCCATATGACTGAGCGCTACAAGGAGTTGATACCTAATCCTGACATTGTCTTGTTAGATGATATCGGGCACTTTCCTTTAATAGAAGCACCTAAGGACGTCTTGAAACATTATCTAGAATTTATTAATCCTTAGGTGCATGATCAATGCATGCTTTAGGACTATAATCGATGAGAATTCAATCATTGAGATGTAATCTCATATTGAGCAAGTCTGGGCTGAAATTTCTTTTTTGATAGGCCTTAATGGCACTTTCGTTCTCAGCATATACTTCGAGCTGTAGCTCATGGATTCCTTTTTGCTTCGCCCATTCTATTAATCCGTCGATGATTTTTCCATTGACTCCTTGCCCGCGGTACTCTGGAGATACATACATGAAACCTAAGTAGACGAATCTGTCAGGTTGAAAATATGGTTTGGAATTTTTGATCAAACCATACCCTGAACCGATGATGGTTCCTTCAGATATAGCAACTAGGACTTGGGCGTCATCACGAGTTATTAAATCTCCTAAGTCGTAGTATTGGATAGGGTCCTCTCTCAGGTTAGAGGCAAAGGGCCTTTCATATGATACTATGCCTTGCTCCATCTCTCTTAATCTGTCAAGGTCTTCGAATACTGCTTCTCTAATATCCATATGAGGCTTGGTTAAAGCATTAAATTATACTCTTATTTTGATTCGCTCAGTTTCCTACTGACTTCTTTTATTGATATGCTATATCGACCGAGTGACTATCCTATCTTAACAAGACCTGCCTTATTGATAAAAGCTTTTGCTCTTGTCTTATCAGAAGACTGGTCCAACAAGCTGATACATACATAAAGAAGACTGGAGATACCTATGCCGATTAAGGCTTGCTTGGCAGAAGCTATCTCCCATGCTGTAGGCAAGGAAGCTCCGAGGGCCACAGCTAAATTGTATGAAGAAAACAATAGGCCAAAAATCATAGAAACTGTTGCAGCTTTCGCTGTGCCACGGATCCAGACAAACCCTAGGACCAATGGGACGAAGGCACCACTGGTAAGGAAGTCAGAGGCTATCCATGATATAGTTAAGACCGACTTGATCTGTAACGCTATCAAAAGAGCAATACATCCTATGACCAAAGTTGAGAGTCTGCCGATCAAGACTAGCCTAGACTGACTAGCTGTGGGATGCGCGTACTTTTTATAGATATCAATCGTGACTGACAGTGCTCCTGTATTAACTAATGAGTCCATGGTGGACATAATCGCAGCACTTAGCCCTACAAATAGTACGGCACTGAAAACGGGATTAGATATCTGCTTGATCATATCGGGGACTATACCTCCTTCTGGTATAGCGTCATAGAGCACAGAAGCGTACATGCCCGTATAGGTCACCATAAGATAGAGCGGGATAAAGGCTAGAAAACTGATAGCCATCATTTTTTTAGCATCGCTAGGTTGTCTGGCAGCAGAGATGCGTTGCCATATATTGGCCTGTATCATCCACGAGGTACCAAAGGTGATGACATACGCCAAGTTGTCTGATACATGGGCAAAGAATGAAGTATATCCCACCTTTTGGTTAGTGATAGCAGAAGACTTCACAGCTTCAATACCACCAGAGCCGTCATAAGCCAAGTAGCAAAGAAGGATGCCGGTAGCAAGAAAAAAAACAAACTGCATTAGGTCTGTTAGAACTACGCCTTTGAATCCTCCAAAAAGTGAGTAGGCCAAGACTATGGATGTCCCAATGACGGCTCCAACTTCATAACTCACATCATAGAAAACATCGAAGAATCTAGCGATCACGATCACCTGTACCGCGGCTCCGATCACCATAAAAATGACGATGAATATACTTAGAAGAAGCGCCGTGGTATCGTTGTATCGCTCCTTCATGAGTTCAGGTTGAGAGATAGTCCCAATGTTACGTATAGCTCTGGCGAACACATACATCAGAGCTGTAGCGATAAGCACCGGTACACCATATACCCAGAATGAACTCAATCCATGTTCGTGTGCGTGATCGACAAGATCTATAGCCGAACCGCCGCCCCACCAGGATGCGATGAAAGTTATGGCAAGTAACCAGGCAGGTAATTTTCTAGATGCCAGAAAGTAATCTTCACTACTTTTATTTTCTCTGGTCCAGAGGCCTACACCTATTAAGCCAATTACATATAGACTTAGTAGTAAGATGGATAGAGTAGAGCTTGACATCGCAAGATGAAGGTATACAAATGGCCTTGAGTATAAACTTTATACGTTGAATTAGTATATCAATCTGTCACACTTTTTGAAACGTCCAACCTTCAAGAGAACTTTCCTTTTTCTTTAGACCAATTGTCGATTGATACTATCTTTTGTTCCGACTGCCTTGGTAGCTTTTCTTCTTTTTATTCTTATTACGTGGTGGTCTGCCATCTGACTCACCATTGCGGCCTCGTTTATCAGAGCCTCCTCCATCAGAAGAACGTTTCTTGTTTTTTCCTGATCCACCTCTGCGGTCTCCTGACTTCTTATTTCTATTAGCGAAGAAAGCGTTCCTTTTTTGCTGCTTTTGTTTGTTCCACTCCTTTTTCTCTTGAGCGGTCATCGGCTTAGTAGTCGATGGAAATGGATGCTCATTTACGACAGTGATAGAGTTCTTGACCAACTTGTTGATCTGCCTCAAAAAGCCAAGCTCCTCAGGCTCGCAGAGTGAGATGGCCATACCATCTTCCCCAGCACGACCAGATCTTCCGATACGGTGTACGTAGCTCTCTGGTTCGTTAGGTAAGTCAAAGTTAAAGACACAACCTAGCTTAGCGATATCGATACCTCGCGCAGCGATATCTGTTGCTACTAGGATATCTACCTTATTATCCTTAAAGTTTTTGAGGGCCTTCTGTCGTTGGCCTTGCGTCTTGTTACCATGGATACTAGCTACGCTGTACTTTAACTTGTCCAGCTTTCGAGCCAGCTTGTCCGCCCCGTGCTTCGTACGTGTAAAGATGAGTACTTGATAGAGTCCTTTTTCTTGGATGATATGATGTAGGAGATCTACTTTCTTTTGTCGATCAGTATGATAGACATACTGATCTACGGTTTCGGCGGTATTAGTCTTCGATAATACCTCTACCTTCTTAGGTTGGTGTAAGATGCTCTTCGAGAGATGGAAGATGTTGTCAGGCATCGTGGCCGAGAAGAAGAGAGATTGTCTTTCTTCTGGGAGCATTTTTACCAACTTCTTGATGTCATGGATAAAACCCATGTCTAGCATACGGTCTGCCTCGTCAAGTACGAAGATCTTTAAGTCTTGTAGATCTACATATCCTTGATCTATCAGATCCAGGAGACGTCCTGGAGTAGCAACCAAGATGTGTACACCATTTTTCAAAGCACGTACTTGCTTGAATTGTTTCACTCCGCCATAGATGGCAGTATGCCTGATATCAGTGTACTTGCTATACTCCCTGAGATTCTCGTCGATCTGTATAGCGAGCTCTCTAGTAGGCGTAAGTATGAGTGCTCTTATATAGTTATACTTAAGATTAGGAGCATCGAAGGTCTGTATGATCTCGATGATCGGTAGCGTAAAAGCTGCCGTTTTACCTGTACCAGTCTGAGCGATACCTAGGAGGTCATTTTGCTCGAGTACTAGTGGGATAGCTTGTTCCTGTATAGGAGTTGGCTCTTCATAGCCTTTAGCCTTCAGGGCTTTGAGTATAGGAGCTGATAGCCCCAATTCGTTAAAGTGCATTAATCGCAAAGTTTATCACTCCTGCCACGATTTTCTAAGGATCCATGCCTTTTGACTGAAGAGAATTCTGTTCTAAAAGCGGGCAAAGGTAGTCTTTCCTATGATGGTATGTTCTTAATGCTACATTTGTGTCTTTCTCAGCTCAATTCTATGAACCTCAGCCTTATCCAATCTTCGATAGAGTCCTATAAGAAGTCTCTCAAAGAGAGCTCAGAGTTATGGGAGATATGCAAGGATGTTTCAGATCTGCATAGAGCTTGGTGGGGAAGTGAAGATGCTGTTCTCTTGGAGTATTCGAAACTATATGGAGTCTTTATAACGAAGTGGTGGCCAGAACATCGCAATGCGATTAAGCGAATGGAGCATTATATTGAAGCATCGGATGACATGATCCGAGCGATGTTCGATGACCTGCTATCTGAAGCTAAGGATATCTCTGGACGAGTCGGTCGGTTTATACATCACTGCGATACACTCTATAAGCATGATAGACGTAAGACAGTCCATACTTTAGATCATGGTCATGGCGATAAGCAACTTATCTTTCTGTACTTGTCGACATTATTACCAGCTCAGTATATGCCGTATGATCACAAAGCTATGAGCGAATTTCTTTCTGTGGTAGGCAGCAAGTCCGCTTTGATAGAATCAGATACAGACAGATATGTCAAGGTGTCGAGGTCCCTATGTAAGTTCATGAGGAAGGACGATGATCTAGTAAGATTGGTAGATGAGCAAGTTGCTCTTCACGGAAGTAGCGAGGATGCCTACTGGTTGATGATGACGTATGGGATGGTTCTTCAGAAGTCATCAAGCTAAGCGAGACTACTCTACGGCTAAGTTCCAACTTCTATAAGAGATGCGTAAGGTGCTTCTTGAGATACTTCCCACTTGCAGCTGCACTCGCCAAAGCACTTTTAGAAAAGTTACCACCTTGCTCGATGTAGTAATACTCTAGTCCTGACTCTACAGGGTCAGGTAAGATGTTGAGATAATTGATGGAGCCATTACCGAGTTCTGTATAGTCACGCGTAGCTACATCCATATCTTTGATGTGCCACATCACATACCGGTTGGGATGTTTTTGTACGAGTTCTATCGGGGTAGTGGTGCCAGCATGCATAACCCAGTACATGTCCATCTGGAGCTTGACAAGCCCGGGGTCTGTTGCTGATAAGATGAGATCATAACCATTGCTACCATCGTGATTTTCAAATTCGAACCCATGGTTGTGGTAAGCGAAGCCTAATCCTGCCTGGTTGACGTGCTTCCCGATAATGTTAAGCTTGTCTACGAGTATCTCAAAGCCTTTCATATTTCTGTACTTCGGATCGAGCCATGGCCAGGTGATGTAGGGCGATTGTATTGCCTTTGCGCCTGCGATGCACTGGTCTATAAAGTGTCGAAGGTCGGACTCACTGCTCTCTAGATAATCAGTAAATCCATAGTGCCCACTTGTCATCGTAAGACCTAGGTCGTCGATCTTTTTTTTGAAGTCAGTAGCAGGGATGTCGTAGTACGAGACCTTCGTAGGATCAAACCCATAGATCTCAAAATCCTCGTAGCCCATCGCTTTGAGTTGTACAAGTGTACCTATAGGATCTTCATTCATGTCCTTGTTGACACTGAAGAGCTGATAGCCCATCTTGTATCTCTGCGGTGTTGCTGGATTGGCGTATTGGCTAAGATTCATCATACTAGTGGCTGCTAATACAGAAGATGTATAACTGAAGTTTCGTCGTGTCATGCTGAAGCTCTTATTACTTGACCTAATTTGGTAGTCCCTAAGATCGGAGACGCTTGTCCATTCTCCCAAGCAAGCTGTCCGTTAATCCATACATACGGTACAGCGTGGTCATTTCTTCTTACGATACGCAGATAATCGGGAAGGCCTGGCATAGGGGCTTCACTGATGTCATGTATTTCATCCGTGAGACCACTAGGATCAATAACTGTGATGTCTGCGCGCTTACCTACTTCTATGCTGCCGATATCTGGCATGAGATACCAGTCAGCCAGTTCCTTGGTCATCTTATGTACAGCTTTGCCTATACTCATAGTTTTTTCTCCTTCATTCAGTCTATCATGAACTAGCTTAAGTAAAGCTGGGCCAAAGTTGTATATAGAGATGTTACGCAGATGCGCACCGGCATCACTAAATCCTATATGGACATCAGGGTGCTGCACTATCCAGCTCAACTGATCTGGACGATCATTGGCGGCAATGGCTACCCACTTGAGATCGCTGCCATGTTCTTGGATAGTGTCTAAGAAAAAGTCAACCTCTTCCTTGCCAGCTTCTTTCGCTAGTGAGGCAAATGTCTGGCCTTCTTGCGCCTTAACAGGTGATGACAGGATAGTCATCTCTTCCATGGACCGATGGAAGGCGCGAGGCTTAAGACGATTATTCCATTGCTTCATAAACTTCTTACGATAGCTAGGCGTCTTCAGTAGATCGCGACGTTCGATGACTTCTTCCAGATGCATATAGGCTGTACCTGTCTCAAACTCTTCAAATATCGGAGACTCAAATCCCGGTGTGACAATCTGGAAAGGCACTGGTATGGCTTGAAATTTGACAGCTCCATTCAGAAAACTATTTACAAACCTACTGCCTAAGGTGAGTATCTTGTGTATACCTCTGAATACTTTACTGTCAGCAAGCGCCAACATAGATGTCTTCAGTTCTTCCTGAAAGATGCCTTTACTCTCCCACATAAAACTAAAGAGAGTCAATGGGTTAGCTACATTAGGTACGGTCTGGAGGATGCGCCTACGCTTGCGAAGAGTTTTAAAGAGATATCGGTATTCTTTCCAGTTAGCAAATACTGATGGAGTAGGCCGTGATCGAAACTCTTGCCCATCCATTTTGTCGAACTCTAAAAGATTGATAGATAAACCTAAGTACCCACAATCGAGGGCATCAGTAAGGATATCATTCATTTGATTAAGTTCTTCTTTAGTTGGGACGTTGCCAGTAGAAAGACTTCTGCCGAGTCCCATGACATGAGCTCGTATGGTAGAATGTCCAAGAAACATACCCACATTGGGTCCGAGATTTAGACTTTCTAGATGCTCTAAGTATTCTGCTGGAGTATCCCAAGTCTTAGCATCGCGCATGATATTCTGAATATGCTCGCTTGGTAATCCTTCTACTCTTGTGAACATATCACAGAGCTCATCCGAGTCGCCCATCACCATACTTAGTCCGCAGCTTCCCATAACGATAGTTGTCACTCCATGTCTGACAGATTCGCTGAGACCTGGTGCGATCTCAATCTCAGCATCATAGTGCGTATGGATATCTATAAATCCTGGGCTCACCCAGAGCCCAGTCATGTCTTTTATCTCAGTATCCAGCGGGATCTCGCTATCTGCAGGATTGATGGCCTTGACTCGACCATCTGATATCAATACATCTCCGATGAAACCATCGCCACCTAGTCCATCATATATAGTGCCCCCTTGCAGTAAGTAATTCATACAATCTTAATCTAGCTGTTTAAGGTATGGATTGCATCTGAGTATTACACGAGCCATTATTAAAATTAATTAGACAAGGAAAGCAGATACTGAGGCCTCTTTAATTCACTGTTGATAGACGCCCTTTCCTTGATCACCCATGTATTCTGTCCAACTGGGATGCTGAGATAATGTCGTGTTAAAATCGAGGTGACTGATCTGTATGCCATAGTACGAATAGATGTCATTATAATTTCCCTGAAGGCAAACAATAAGATCTAGTTCGTCATCTCCGTCTAAGTCTCCGACCCATGGAGTCGAGCCGATGTTTTTAGCACTACGCGGAGGATAGAGAATCTCTTTCTTTCTGCTGGTGTGGTTATAATACTCAAGACTATATTTTGTCATGCCCAAGTAGATCCCTGTACAGTTATGATCATTGATGCTGTAGATGAACTCTGACCTTCCATCATGATCCAGATCATAAGATAACGCACTCGAAAATCCTACACATCCGGTGGTATCTTTATAAATGGGTTGGCCTGTAGCACCATCTATGAGCACTTGGATAGAACCAATGCTCTTAGGCCAAGCACCAAGCGTGAACTGCGAGAAAAAATCTGGAATTCCATCTCCCGTAGCATCTCCCGGAGTAGGAGAGCAGTTGAGTTCTGAGTTGTCTATGGCGTGCGACCATAAGACTTCATCCGTGTGACCATCCACAGCCATCATCTCTCCACCATGCCAGTTGGCGATGATGTCCATCGCACCATCATCATTAATATCAGCGATACAGACTGGAGCTATAAAACCATGTCCTTCCCGAGTCGCTAGTACCGAAGACTGTGATATATCACTTGCTAAAAGATCGGACAGAGTGGTCTTGTAAAGATGCCCACTCATCGTCTCCCCACCACTTCCGTAAATGATCCACGGACCATCATCACCTTCTCCTTCGTAGATAACTGGTGACATGTAAGTCTCCTGACCATCTGGCATCGTGTCTACAGCTATGATATCTCCACTAGCACCATCTAAGATGCCAATGACTCCAGGGTATCGATCTGAACCATCTTTCTTATATGCTCTGATATTTCCGCCATTAGACACGAGTAGCTCTGGTATGTCGTCATCAGTAAGGTCATCGAGTAGTTGAGGGTTGAAAAAATTGAACCTCATATATCCTTTTGCGTCGTAGTCGTTGTGCTTGATCTTAAAAGACCAAATCTCACTTCCGTCTTGCCCATCCAGTACCTTGAGCTGTGCTTGGCGCCCTCCTATGATGATGTCCGAGACCTTGTCATCATTCATATCTGCGAAGACAGCCGTGCCGACCATCTGATCTTTGCCGGGATGTGACCAAAGCGTTGTTCCATCCGCTCCATTGATAGCAACTACCGCAGAGTCTGATTCTTCAAATTCATTTTTTCCTGCACCGATCACGATATCTTTGATGCCATCTTGGTTGAGGTCGGTACATTTGATAGAAGAGAAGGTGCCAAGGGTAGGAAAGTTTGAAGTCCAAGATGACTTTACGCTGATAGCATCTGACTGGCAGCCTAAAAGTCCGAGCCAAAAACCAATCAAAAGAATTCGCGATACATATGTTGTGCTGAAACTCACGATCTCAATGTAGCTTTTTATGAAGAGCCTATATGTCTTCTAGGATGAACTATATAACCAAGATCCTGCCTAGGGTAATCCATGTGGCGGATCTCACTGGGGTTATTGATGAGATTTTCTAATCGCCCTGCAAGTCCGAACTCTAACTTGTTGCTATCTGCAAACTTATAGCCTATCGAGGCATTGACTCTTACTTCGAGGTCATATTCATCGCGGTAGATCTTGAGATATTCATTTTGAATTTTCAAGTAGAACTCTGTAGGGTCTATAGAATCTCCGCTCCAAGGAATGAGACCTGCAAGTCGATATCGCAGACGATATTGTGAAGGACTTGCTTCGGATATTGTTTGATCGAAGACAAGCCGATGAGCCACTCTTATGCGACTGTCATTTACGAAAGTGAATTGCTGGATCAACCTGTGTATCAATTCACCATCGTCTATCCGTATTAAGTATCTGCCTCCTAGGTGACTGCTTCGAAAGCAAAAGTAAAAGAGTAAGGAGTGCTAGCCCTATTCTAATATTCAAGATGGTCAGTGTTTTTTTGGATGATGGTGGCCTCTCGTATTTTCGTTCCCCTTTCGTCAAACAAGAACTCGATCAACTGAAATTCTAATTTCTCCACGCTTGATTTCATCTGACTTATTTCTTCTGCAGAAGCTTCAATCCGCTGTTCATGAACATCTCGTTATACTTGTCGAACATGCCCGCTATCCGATCATGCTCCACCTTAGCTGTTTGGTACTCTTTTTCTAGATCTTTGTATCTCGCTTTCATGCCATCAGTGATCGTCGGTATCATGCCTCCCATACGATCCATGAGATCGATGACCTCAGAAGAGAGTTGGTTGGGAAAGTTGATTACATCTTGAAATGTTTTTTGATCTGGTTGTACCAACGTTTTTTCCCAGGCGCTGATGCCCTTAGAGATCTCCTTGCCATAGTCGAGAAACTCTTTAGATTCATCTGTTTTTTCAAACATGTCTGATAGGGTAGAGACTCTTTCCTTCATGCTATGCATATGAGCTGCTGAGGACTGCAGGTCTTTAGCCATAGCCTCCGTCTTTGTCAGATAACTGTACTGTTCTTGATAGTCAGAAGATGACGCTGATATGCGAGGATCCGCCATGAGCTGTGCCTTGACCGTCTGCTCATAGTCTCCTGCGGTAAGCTTGATTTGGTAGTCCCCAGGAGGGACAGTTGCACCGCTATATCCGCCATATAAGAAGACTCCATCTATGCCTTTGATGCCCTCTCGTTTCATGTTCCAGCTAAATCTATTTACACCTTTGTCAGTTGAAAGTGTTTTGGGCTTCGGAGGCCCGCCGGGATATGGCTTAGCTCCTTTCTGCTTTTTGCTAGTATACGATCTCAGGGTAGAACCATCTTCGTCCATGATGTCTATAGATATGTCCACACTGTCTGGCCAATCACCAGGTAGGTAGTAATCGATGATGATGCCTTCTGGAGGATTCTCTCCAAGATTGACATCTCGACGACCGCCAGTACTTATGCGATATGAGGCTTTAGGAGAATAAAGCTCAGGTTGGTCGGTATCCTTGACGTAAGCTTGTACAGCCGTAAGATCATCAAGTATCCAGAAGGACCGTCCTGAAGTAGCTACCACAAGGTCGTTATCTTGTAGAGCAAGATCTGTGATCGGACAAGTCGGCATATTCAGTCTGAATGACTGCCAGTGCTGCCCGTCGTCATAAGAGATATAGATACCTGTCTCTGTACCTGCATATAGCAATCCAGGCTCTTGGTGATCTTCCCTGACGACTCGCACATAGTCTTCCTGAGCGATGCCATCTACTCTTTTGACCCATGTTTTTCCATAATCATTTGATAGATAGATCATTGGAGTAAAGTCGTTAAACTTATACTTGGTAGCTGCGACGTAGACTTTTGAAGGATCATTGTGCGATACTTCTATGGAGTTGATGAGTGCTTCTCCCAGATTTGGAGGAGTTATGTTCTGCCAGTTATCTCCACCATCCATCGTCACATGTACGAGACCACAGTCACTACCTGCGTATATCACATCTGCAGAGTGCGGAGAAGCTGCGATATAGCTGATCGTATTATACACTTCTCCACCAGCTGCTTCATTCGTATATGGCGCACCGCCAACACCTTGCTTTTCTTCATCGTCGCGTGTTAAGTCAGGACTTAGTTCATCCCATGTGACGCCACCATTGCGCGTTACTAAGACGTGATTACCGCCGTGATAGATCGTATTGGGATCCTGAGGTGAAGCGACGATAGGTGCGTTCCAATTGAAGCGATACTTACGATTGATAGGCGTCCATCCTAGACCAACGACGGGGTAAGCCATGATGTCCGTGCTCTCTTGAGTCTGTCGATCCATGACGCTGATATTACCCTGATAACATCCACCATATATCTTCACAGGATTATCTGGATCAAATGCTAGAAAGGCACTTTCGCATCCCGGGCCGTTGAACCAATCTTTCCAGCCGATCCCTGGAGAAGATGTACGACTTGCGGTGATGATAGATGAGTTGTCTTGCTGTCCACCATAGATGTTATATGGAAAGACATTGTCTGTGATGACTCTGTAGAATTGTATGGTCGGTTGATTCTGCTGTGAAGACCAGGTCTCACCTTGATTGAATGTTATGCATGCTCCACCGTCATTAGATAAGATGATGTTCTTAGGATTATCGGGATTGATCCAAAGATGGTGTTGATCGCCATGCGGATTACGGACAGACTTGAAGTTCTTACCGCCATCTGTTGATTTGAGCATCGGAGCGTTGAGGACGTATACGAGGTCTTCGTTTTGAGGATCGGCAAATATCTCGATATAGTACCATGCCCGGGCTACAGTTACCCTATCCTTGGTAGTTTGCTTCCAAGTCTTGCCGCCGTCATCAGACCTGTAGACACCAGCTTCCTCGCCTTTAGCTTCTATGTTAGCATAGACGACCTGCGGATTAGCACCTGATATATCTACTGCGGATTTTCCCATCTCTTTGGGTAGACCTCCACTTACTTTTTCCCAGTTTTCGCCGCCATCTTCACTTACGTAAATACTTGACCCAGGACCTCCACTTCTTACCTGCCAAGGATATCTCCTATGGTCCCACATACTCGCCATAAGCTTCAGAGGGTTAGAGGGATCCATGGTTAGATCTGCTGCACCTGTAGTAGCATCTACATACAGCGTTTTCTTCCAGGTATGTCCACCATCAGTAGACTTATAGACACCTCGATCGGCACTATCTCCATGTACTGCTCCTTGCACAGCTACGTACACGGTGTTATGATCTGTAGGGTGTATCCTGATCTCTGCGATATGTCTTGATTGTGGAAGACCCATATGATGCCAAGTGACGCCAGCATCTAAAGACTTATAAACTCCATCTCCATGTGATGTCATCACACCTCTTACAGGGTGCTCTCCCATACCTACGTAGATGATATTGGGATTACTGCTTGCGACGGCTATAGCGCCTACACTTCCTGTATTGAGCTGACCATCAGAGATGTTATTCCAAGTAGTGCCAGCATCAGTAGTCTTCCAGATGCCACCACCTGTACTACCCATGTAGTAAGTGAGTGGGTCTCCGATGACACCAGATGAGGCTACACTTCTCCCACCTCTGAATGGACCGATATTGCGAAACTCTAAACCTTTATAAACGCTATCAGGTACAGTGTACCAAGCAGGATCTGATTGGGCGCTAACATTTACGAAAGTGAAAAAAGCGATAATGAAAATGAAGACTCTCATGGAAGTTGATTTTGCTCGTGTTAATATAGCAATCTTGCCAAGAAGAGCCGTCACGTGACACAATGGGCTTTACTTCTTGGCAAACATTAAGGCTGCCGAGAATCTTATACAATACATCATGAAACTAAGTTTAGCGGGAAATCTCCAAATCAAACCAAGACCTTCTTTGATTGTGATCCCGATCAAAGTGATATACAAATGAGGTGATGGTCTGACCTTGATGTAGTTGGCTCGATGATCGCTATAAGCATCTATCACCAGATCCGCTATGCCCATAAGCATACATAGTGTTCTAAAAAAAAGCGCAAAGGGATGACTCGGATCGATACCCATGATGGAAAGTGGTAGTTCTGCCGTAGCATATCCTTCTTTCTTTACAAGTCGGATTAACTCTTGGTAATTGGTTGTGTGTCTTTTAGTCTCGGTGTAATAGAATATCCGTGCCGCCGCTTTTGCAAATCTTGATTGGATGCCAAGCTCTTCAACGATCTGCTTTAGTATCGATATATGATGTGCTAACTCTATAGAGGCCAATGGATGGTCCCATGCTGATGTCGTATCTCTTAGCGAATTTTTGATGGACTCCGTCAGTTCGTCTCTGTCTTTTTTGGCGGGCATCTCATCTACATATTGATCGACGGCATCGATACTGAGGATGAGATGATCTAACATCTTCTTGCGGCGCTCACTTAGCGAGATACCATATGGGGTAGTCAGAATATGAAACTCGTCACTTAGTTTTTTGTAGATAGGCCTGACTTGCCGCCAGTCCAGTGGCGGCAAGTGGCCGAGACTTGTAGAAGGATGACTCATCCTACAGATAGCAATAAAAACATGAAGAAGTTGATGCTTGGCGAGCGCTTAACAGATCGTTATTTGTTGTAGCGTGTGATGCCGTTGTTCACTTCTACCCAGTATCCGTCTGGATCTTTGATGTAGACTTGCTCGATGTTGTCTGGACGCTTAGTTTTTCTATTGAGCTGTCCTATCCAGTCATAGAAGTCGATACCTAAGCTTCGAAGATGTAAGGTGAACTTGTCTATATCGGCTGTTGTCAAGGCGAGATGAACTCCCTTGGGTATCTGAAGTTGTAAGTCGTGGACTTGGCTGATATGAAGTTCTTGGCCTCCTCCAAGATCGAACCATCGAATATGTTCTAGGTGAGTACCATCATAGATTTCTTCCAGACCAAACACTTGTTGATAGAAGGCTACGCTACTATCTAGATCAGTAACATTGATCGCAAAGTGATCGATAGTGAATAGTTGGTCATCGGATTGTGATAAACATACTGTCGGTAGTGACAAGATGAAGATCGCTCTTAGTAAGTTTTTCATAGTATGACAAGATAACGATAGGGAGCCAGTTATTCTTGGGTTCTACACTACCAATAGGTGTAACTTGCGCTGCTTAATGAACGACGGTAAGAAGGCACAGTTGACTAATGAGATACTAGAGACAGACATCTGGGCACTCATCCGTAGGTTTTCTCTTCCTGCCATCATCGGCATGTCCATCAATGGGATTAATGCATTTTTTGATGGTTTATTCGTTGGACAATTCGTGGGAGAAAGTGCTGTCGCAGCTATCTCTTTAGCTTTCCCTTTGACCTTTATCACTGGTGGGATCTCTGCCATGATCGGAGTTGGTGGCGCAGCTTTGCTCAGTCAGGCTATGGGCGCCGGGGATAACAAGATGCAAAGCAGTCTCCTTGGGATTTGTACGGGTTTGTCGATTATTGGCTCGGCACTTTTAATGGTGCTGGGTATCATATTTGCGCCAGAGATGATTGGGATATTAGGTGGAGAAGGAGAGATACTCGAGCAAGGAGTTCTATACTATCGAATTACCTTGATAGGTGCATTTTTTAGGATTCATGGAGTCGTCTTGAATATGTTGATCAGAGCAGAAGGGAAAGTAGCTCTTGCGATGTATATGTCTATGTCTGCAGCACTGATCAATATCGTGCTCAACTTCATCTTCATGGGGATGTTTGATCTGGGCATAAGTGGTGCCGCTTGGGCGACTGTTGTATCCATGTTGATCCTTACCATCATGGGTTATGTGTATTATTTGATGGGGCAAGCTAATTATGAAGTGAGAGCCTTTGCTATCGCCTTTGATAAGGTGGTGTCAAAGCCACTCCTTTCTATAGGTATCTCGGCTGCCATGTTGCAGCTCATGTTTTTTGTTCAGCAATCTATTGTATTCATCTTAATCAAAAAGTATGGTACGGATTGGGATATAGCATTTATGGGTACGTGTTATCGCATCATGCTATTGATGGTCTTTCCTAGTTTTGGATTCTCCATTGCATTCCAGCCTGTTGCAGGCATCAACTTCGGTGCTAAGGTCTACGATAGAGTAAAAGAAAGTTTTTATAAATTTTTGATTGTCGCCACGATCTCCATGGTAGTTCCATGGATGATCATCATGTTCATGCCTGGGGTGGTCATCGGGTGGGTGTTGCCTGATGCTAATGTGAGTGCAGGCGACATATTTAACTTCAGGATGTTTGTTGCTACTCTACCTCTTTTCCCTTGTTTCTTTATAGCGACTACCTTGTTTCAAGCTGTAGGTAAAGCTCGGATAGCAGGGATTCTAACTGTTGCTCGAGATGTGGTTTTCTTCCTTCCGGCAGCACTTCTACTGCCTATGTATCTTGGAGTTTCTGGAGTCTACTATACCGGTATTCCGATCAATATCATATCTGTCACTATAGCCTTCTTTATCATTAAGAAGACTTTTGAAGAGTGGGAAGCGATGAAGAGTGCGCCAGCCAGGACTTAGCGGAAATTGTTCTATATCTAGATTCTTAGTCTAGGTATACTGCCAAGCCCACCACAGTAATAATACTTGTAGAGGTAGTCGAAGCCATAAGAACCATCGTGGGATTTTCTCACTTGTATCTTTAGATATGAGCATATAGATATTAGCAGGGAAGACTGCTATTAATAAAGCGATGATACCCCATGCTGCCATCGATCGGGTCTGAGGGATGAGTAATCCGATGCCGCCTAATACTTCGGCAATTCCGACGATAACGTTGATCTCTTTTTTCCACTTTTTGATCCAGGGAGGTGTGATCTTATAGTAGAACCATGGTCGCTTGTAGTGTGTATAACCAGCGTAGAGGTAGAAGCCTGCATATATGATCAGAGGTATCCAGTAAAGAAGAGTGTCCATGGTGACAAGATACAGATAGTCTCAGAGGATTGAGTTGATCCAAGAGGGTAAGTAAAGGCATAAAAAAAGGGCCTGCTAACATGTTAGCAGGCCCATAGGTAAAATGTATGTTAGTCGTTAGAGTACTCTAACGTTTACTGCATTCAATCCTTTTTTGCCCTCCTCAGTATCATAAGAGACTTTGTCTCCTTCTCTGATTGTGACTCCGTTTAATCCAGAGATATGAACGAAAACGTCCTTTCCTCCGTCATCTGGTGTAATGAAACCAAAACCTTTGCCTTCATTGTAAAATTTAACTGTACCGTTACTCATTTTAAAAAAATACTATTGTTATTAATCCGTTTGGACATAAGTGTAACGCCCTAACGCACCCGAAAGTTACAGAATGTAATGATTAAATGTTAAAAAAAAACTTTCTCTTGAGTTGAAGCAGCAGCTTCTATTGGGCGACTTCCCCTTATTTTATTAGTGTTCTAGCAGCAAATCCACTGTGTATGCACAGGATAGTTTATACCTTGAGGATGGGCTTAATACTAGGCTTAGACCTACATTTTGAGCTGATTGATCAACTAATAAGCATATGACGACCAAGCGAAAGAAGTACTCCTGCATTATTGTTGGTACTGGATTCTCCGGTATTGCTATGGGCATCCAGCTTAAAGAAAGAGGTATCCAAGACTTCGTTATACTAGAGAAAGCCGAAGATATAGGAGGTACTTGGCGAGACAATACTTATCCCGGAGCCGAATGCGATATTCCATCAGCACTCTATAGTTATTCTTTCGAACCTAATCCTGACTGGGAATATAAGTGGTCCATGCAAGCTCAGATCCTAAGCTATATCAAGTATGTTGCTAAGAAGCATGACTTGTATCCTCATATCCTATTTGGGAAAGAGATGGCGAAGGCTCGATGGGAGGATGGCACTAGTACTTGGTTTGTGGAGAGTAAGGATGGCAGCCTATATGAGGGCCAAACATTGGTAACTGCTTTGGGCCAGTTACATCATCCGTCTACTCCCGAGTTTCTGGGGAAAGAATCCTATGAAGGAGTCAGCTTTCATTCTGCACGGTGGAATCATGAGGTCTCTTTGGAGGGTAAGACTGTAGGTGTCATCGGTAATGCAGCAAGTGCAGTGCAGTTCATACCTGAGATAGCCAAGGCTGCAGGTAACGTTAAAGTCTTTCAGAGGTCTGCTAATTGGATGTTGCCTAAGCAAGATCGGATGTATAAGGCTTGGGAAAAAAAGCTGGTAAGAAAGATTCCTTTATTGTTGAGATTATATCGCCTTAGGATCTGGCTCTTAGGAGGAGGCTTGTTTTTTCTGATGGAGAATAAGAATAACTGGCTTCGACGTATGTACCAAAAGAAAGCAATCTCTTTTATTAAGGAACATATCAAGGATCCTGAGGTAGAGCGACTTTTAACACCGGACTTTCCGATGGGTGCTAAGAGAGTACTCTTCTCAGATACTTATTATCCAGCCTTAGCTCGTCCTAACGTTTCTCTAGTCTCTGATAAAATTCAGAAGATAACAAGCACAGGTGTTCAAGTAGGGCAAGGAGACGTTCATGACGTCGATGTCTTAATCTATGCAACAGGCTTTACGACTAATCCTTTCTTACTAGGGTTAGACATGGTCGGTAAGTCTGGGGTGACTATTCAAGAGGCCTGGAAGGATGGGCATGTAAACTATAAGGGGATTACTGTTTCTAAGTTTCCCAACTTCTTCATGATGTACGGCCCCAATACGAACCTGGGTCATAATTCTATTATCCTCATGATCGAAGCTCAAGCAAAATATATAGGTCAGTGCATCAGTGCATTGCATCAGAATGAATGGAATGCTCTCGATGTCAAAGAAGATAGGATGTTATCTTATCATCAAAATATTCAGAAGAGACTGAGAGGTATGATATGGGCCAATATAGATAACAGTTGGTACAAATCTGAAAGTGGTGATCTACCTAACAATTACCCCGGTAGGACTATGGAGTATATCAGAGACACGAGAAAGGTAGATTTCTCTGATTATAATCTCGCTTGAACAGTCTTTAGACTTCTGGCGAAGAAAGGTGTTTATCCTCATCTAATTATAGATAATCAACGCTGAGCGTTTTTCGGATTTTATAGTTTTCACAAGATGGACTTGGGCACAACTCTTCTCAACCCAACTTTTATTCTCTTGCTCAGACCTGCTTCGGCATCAGGGTTGTAATCTGAGGTAGTATGCCACGAGTTTTGACTCTCCAACTCCTCTTTCATGATGGTTACCATGTCGCTAGCTACACTTGAAGAATAAACCACTGCGATACACTCTGTGTTGAGATTGGCACTTCGAGGATCTAAGTTGAAGGTACCTATGACTGCGATATCATCATCTACAATCATCGACTTAGCATGAAGTCCAAAAGTCGGAACAAAGTCAAGTCTCTTCTGTAGTTCGCTTTTTATTAGTTGCCGTCTTATCTGGGCATCCGGTCTGTATTCATAGATCTGTACTCCTGTGTCGAGTAGCTTCTTCCGATTTCGTTTGTAACCACTGAAGGCTTCTAGATTATCAGTCGATGAGAGACTGTTGGTCAGGATATGGATTTCTACTCCGCGAGCAACCGCACTCTTGAACAAATTCAGACCAAGATCAGTCGTGATAAGGTATGGAGTCTGGATGTAGATAGAGGACTTAGCCTCCTGTACTAATCTGATAAGCTCAGAGGTGGTGATACTTCCACCTTCGAGCCCGCTTGTGCCATCGTTTTTACCGGGGATGTCAGATACGAAGTCTACGCTATCCACCCAGTACAGCTTGTCTGATTGAGTTATATACTCAAAGATGTGTGGTACAGTCTCTCGGATTTGTGGCCAGTAATTAGCTGTGTCAATTGAGTAATGATGCACCCAGCCTTGGACAGCATTATAGTTGTAATTGTCTTTCGGATAAGATGCTAGATCTTCTATCGAAATAGTAAGGTCGCTCACCCAATACTCCTCAAAAGCAGCCTTCGCATCGAGAGTAATATCTCCTATCAACAGCACATCTCTATCTCTGAAGTTGTATTCGTGATCATAGTCAAAGTACTCGTCAGCGATGTTTCGACCACCTGTGATGAAAGCTTGGTCATCAACTATAAAGGTTTTGTGATGCATACGCTGGTTGATTCCTCTAAAGTCTGTGATTAGATTTTTCACTTTGCCTGTGATGTTTTTTCCAATATTCAGATTGGGGTTGTAGATCTTGATTTCTATATTCTCGTGTTCAGCCATCGCTAAGACGTATTCTGGATGTACATCTACCATGAGGTCGTCGATGATTAATCTGACCTTTACACCTCTACAAGCAGCTTGAAGCATATAGTCACAAGCGATTATACCAATATTATCTTCTGAGAAGATGAAGTATTGAATATCGATAGTTCTTTCCGCTTGCTGGCTTAACCACGCTCTAGTGATGATGGCTTCTTCACCCTCTTCAAACACATAGACACCTGTCTGATCTAAGCTATCACGATGAGGATTTGCTAGATTCAAAATATTCGATAAGCCTAAAGTGTGATGATCATTTTTAAGAAGGCAAACATCACTGTTAGGAAGATCCGGTTCAGTATCGCCACTACAACTACAGATGCAGAGTAAAAGAAAAAGAAGAAGACAAAACCTCATCCTGCTAAGATAGAATATGCACTCGTTAAGCAACAAAGCTTGAATAGTGCTCTCCGTGAGTTCTTCTCTGATTAGAATCTGGATAAAAAAGTGGAAAGACTTCCGACGTCTGGTGATCTCATGAGATATCTTAGGGAAGTGGTTGATGACACCGCTCTTGTTGATCTAGGTTGAAGCAGGTACAGGTGGCTTTTGCTCTTTGGGCTTGATTAATAACCTAAGCGACTGATCATAAGTAAAGTAACTCCATGCCCAATTAATAAAGATGAATAGTCTATTCTTAGCACCGATGATAGATATGAGATGCACGAACAACCAAAGTAGCCAAGCAAAGAATCCTTGAAAGCTAAAGTTGGGGAGATCTGCCACTGCTAAATTACGCCCTACTGTTGCTAGAGATCCTTTGTCATTGTAGGTAAAGGTCTTTAGTTTTTTTCCAAGTTCATGGCGCTTGAAGTTCTTGGCGAGCAGCTTGGCCTGTTGCATGGCCACCTGAGCGACTTGTGGGTGTCCATGCTCATATGCCTCTGTCTGCATCAAAGCGATATCACCAAGTGCATATACATCTGCATGATGAGCTACTTCATTATAGCGGTCTACGATCAGTCGACCTCCTCTGCCTATAGACTCTTCATGTAGTCCTACGATTGGGTTGCCTCTTACGCCTGCGGCCCAGATAAGAGTATCTGTCAGTAGGGTGGAGCCATCAGCTAATTGGACTTCTTTGCCGTTATAATCATTTACGAAAGTGGAAATCGAGACATCCACACCAAGCTGCTCTAGATAAGCCTTACCCTTCTTAGAAGAAACAGATGAATAGCCATTAAGGACTTTGTCGCCAGCTTCGAGTAAATGAATCTTCATCATCGAAAAATCCAATTCTGGATAGTCCTTTGGTAGGATGTTGTTCTTCATCTCGGCGATCGCACCTGCTAGCTCAGTGCCAGTAGGGCCTCCACCGACGATTACAAAGTTCATCAGACTTTCAACTTTTACAGGATCGGTCTCGTTGAGCGCATTCTCGAAGTTACTCAGGATAAGATTCCTCAAATAAATAGCTTCGGAGAGCGACTTCATGGGGATGGCATGCTCTTCGATATTGGCATTGCCAAAGTAGTTGGTGTCAGCCCCCATCGCCAAGACGAGGTAGTCATATGTTAATGAGCCGATGTCCGTCACTATGCGCTTTTGATCAGCTTCGATGTATTCTAAGGATGCGATCCTAACATGTATGTGCTTTTGATTCTGAAAGATCTTTCTCAGAGGAAATGAGATCGCACTAGGCTCAAGACCAGCGGTAGCTACTTGATAAAAAAGCGGTTGAAACTGATGATAGTTGTTGCGATCTATCAATACAATCTGCATGTCACTTTTCTTCAGTGACTTGGCAAGCTGAAGGCCAGCAAAGCCACCACCGATGATGACGATTCTCTTCCGATTATTATCTGGTATACCTGCTATATTATTCATGGTAAGGGTGTTCCCATTGAGCTACTATGATAACAGTATATGAATGTGGTTAGTTGTGCAGATAATCCAGATCTAAGTCACAATATCTGAAGATAGGTTGGTCGAATTTTATAGCAATCCTTCTTTTACTAACCAGTCGTAACAGTCTTTCACACCTTCTTTCCAAGGAGTGATCACATAGCCGAGTTCTTGTAGTGCTTTCTTATTAGAAAATTCAAAGCCCTTTCGTGTCAACATATCTGCAGCTTCAGGAGTTAGTGTAGGCTCCTTGCCCGAAAAGTACGCACCAATTCCTGCCAGTTGGCCGAAGAGTTTTAATACAAAGGCTGGCATCTCTCTAGGGACCTTCTCAATACCTAGAAGCTGGGCAAACTCAGTCACAAAGGTCTTCATCGATATGTGTTCGCCGACGATGATATAGCGGTGACCTGATTGTCCTTTTTCGACTGCCAGTATATGAGCCTGTACAACGTCGCGGAGGTGAACGACTGGTATAATACCTGGAGGTATACCTGGAAGTTCTTTGTCTCTGAGAGCATAAAACATCGTGGCAAAGGTGCGTGTATCATAAGCGCCAACGATAGAGCCAGGGTTGATACTGATAACCTTCATCTCTTGATTACCTCCCTGTAGAGCTATCTGCTCTGCTTGCCACTTTGTCTTCTCATAGTTAATCCAAGAGCTTTTTCCAGACTGAGGAGTCTCTTCGTCTATGACTCCCTGATTATTAGTGCCCCATGCCGATACAGAAGACGTATGGATAAATGTTCTGACACCTTTGGCTATAGATGCCTCTATCATATTACGTGTACCATCCACATGGATGGCAGTTTGCGCTTTGTTCTTTTTAGACCAGTGACTCGTGTCTCCAGCGACGTGAAAAACTACTTCCGTATCTGAAGGAATTGCTTTTTCTAAAGATTGTTTATCTGTTATAGATCCTTCTACAAGTTGAACAGGGAACTCCTTGATATATTTTGTGTTAGATGAGCTCCTGTGTAGGGCGGTAACTTTCCAGCCTTCTTCACAAAGGGCCTTGACAAGGTTGATGCCCAAAAAACCTGTTCCGCCAGTTACGAATGCTGTCCTTGGCATACTACTAGATTTGAAGTCTTCTTTCTAACGCTTTGGCCATTGTCATCGGCGAGGTATCAGGGTGTTAGGAAAGGCGATGAGACTTTCAGTTCCATTTTTCCCGACAGCTGCAACACCAAAGAGGAAGTTGTCTATGATAATGCCATCAAGTGTGACATCCGTTACATCACCTACATATCGACTATACTGCCAAACTGGAGATGTTGTGTCGCGCCAGTACACCTTGTATCCTGCGACAGAACCTTCAGCCGCGTCCCAACGGAGTCGGGTAGAGGGCTGAACAACACCACCTATCTGAAGACCTTGAGGAGGGGGAGGTGCTGATGCAAGGCTTGCGAGATTTATAATATTTACGGAAGTGAGCTTGGCTGCGTAGTCGAAGTCCACACCTTCGATCACGTCTCCATAAGATATGCCATCCTCGACC
>CAZXIE010000045.1:9721-23859 GCA_964640065.1 uncultured Saprospiraceae bacterium | reverse complement strand
CGACTGGCAAAGTGACAAGGAAAATTGAGCATGAAAACTTATGATTGATTATAGCAATGAGCCAATGGAGGCTCTACTTTTTGAAGTGCTATTCTAAGTCAAGGTTTACTGACGTTGTGGATCATTTTTTGGAGCGATCTATATTTTACTGGGCAGCCAGTGATGTCTTATAGGTCTCTAAGCATCTTTGTCTTGCAAATTTATGATCTACCATAGGCTCAGGATAGGCGTCAGTTCCATACTCGGGTATCCACTTTTTGATGTAGGTACGTTGCTTATCAAACTTATCCATCTGAGATGTAGGGTTGAAGATCCTGAAGTACGGAGCAGCATCTGTACCAGATCCACTTGCCCATTGCCACCCTCCATTATTTGATGCTAGATCAAAGTCGAGAAGTTTCATGGCAAAGTAAGCTTCTCCCCTTCTCCAGTCCATGAGCAAATGCTTGGTTAAGAAACTCGCGGTGATCATCCTAACTCGGTTGTGCATGTAGCCTGTAGCATTGAGTTCTCGCATACCGGCATCTACTATCGGATAACCTGTCTTACCTTCACACCAAAGCAAAAACTCTTCTTCATTATGACGCCAAGGGATCCTATCATACTTGGCTCTAAAGGCTTGACTCACAACATGTGGGAAGTTGGCTAAGATCTGCGCATAGAAATCTCTCCATACTAATTCGCTCAGATAAATGTCGCTGAGCTTCATAGCTTTTATCGCTTTTTGTCTGATGCTTATAGTGCCAAATCTGAAGTGTATCCCTAGCTTGGATGTACTATCCTCTAGACCTGGAAAGTTTCGCCTCTCTCCATAGTTCTTAATCACTTTTTGAGGTACATCAAGACCCGGTATGTGTAAGTCCGAAGTTGTGAAGTTCATCTCTTGTAGAGAAATCATCTTGCTCTTTTTGATTTGAGCAAATGATGAAGTATATGATTCGGAAGGAAAGAATGAGCCCGAAGACGGAGCTTTGTCCACATAGTGTTCTTGCCAGAGCTCCAGCCACTTTCTCTTATATGGCGAGAATACTGTGTAGACAGTATCTGACTTAGAAAGCACTTCTTCTCTCTCCCAGATCACATGATCTTTATAAGTATGTAATTGGATGTTTTGGGCCGTCAGCAGATCGGAAACTTCTTGATCACGTTGGATGGCATATGGCTCATAGTCATGATTTGTGTAGACAGCTTTGATCTCATATGTAGAGAGTAATGACTTCCACACTTCTGATGGAGTGCCAAATTGGACGATGAGATCGCTTCCTAGAGTATTGAGTTCAGCCTTTATTTGCGTAAGCGTAGTATGGATAAAAGTAACTCGTGGATCATCATCTGGTAAGCCGTCAAGGATGTCTTTATCAAAGATGAAGAGAGGTAGGACATGATCAGCTTGTGTCAGGGCTTGATACAACCCGTGATTATCATGTAAGCGAAGATCTCTCCGAAACCAAAAAATAGATACTGCTTGTCCTGACATGCTGTTATGATGGAAATATATGATAATAAATCACCATACTAATCCACTGTGGTTATATTTGTTCTCGTAATGTAATCTCATGAATACGTATACACCTTGTCTCTACTCGTTAGTAGTTTTAGGAAGTATCTTGACTTCTTGTCAAAATACTCCAACAGAATCGCTGAATATCGTTGATCAGCTCTATAAAGAATACGAACTTGATGCTAATGCAGAAAGAGCGGAAGTCTTCTTAGATAGCCTCGATGGATTTATAGCGGAGAACATAGAAGATAAGGCTTTCATCAAGCCGTACTTGGAGAAAGGCATCATTATATCGAAGACTCAAGGCATGCTTTCTCGGACTGCATCTTATACACTTCCTCTGCTTCGATTGTATCCAGACAATGCCGATAAAAAGTCTCATCTCTTGACCTTAGGTGACGTCATGCATGCACTCAGAAAGAGACATGCTTCTAGCATAGTTTATCATGAACTCGCTCAGGACTATCCTGACGATCAGGTCATACAGAAAAAGAAGCAGTTGATTGATTCGATGGTGATGGCCAAAGAAGACTATATCAAGTATTTGTTTGATCAGATCCTTATCGACCCAGATGATTATGGTGTGAACAGAGCAGCATCACTGAAGTATGTAGATGCAGTAGAGGCACTCGCGCTAGTATCACCTGATGATCACCGCGTTCCTAATAATCTTTATACAGCCGCGGAGGTGGCAAGAAGTCTAAGAACTTTTCCCAAGGCCATGAGTTTGTACGACTGGCTGATCGAGTCCTATCCAGATTATACAAAGACAGCAAATGCACTCTTTATAAAAGGCTTCATACTCGAGCAAGACTACAAGCGGTCTGATGAAGCCAAGCTGATATATGAAGAGTTTCTCCAGAAGTATCCTGATCACGACATGGCAGCAAGTGCTAAGTTTCTCTTAGATAACATCGGGAAGAGTGATCAAGAAATTCTCAAGAATATGGATGCGAAGAATTAGTTGACTAATCCGCTACGACGATTACTTCATCATAGGGTTTGAGCTTATTTCCTTTTACACTTACTTCTGCGGTAAGCGTATAAGTTGACTTCGTGTTCTTCATGATTTTCATGACGCTGACAACTCCTCCATAGATGATGTTCTTATCACCCCACTTTTCTATCCCTGAACTCAGTTGCTTAAATCCCAAGGCGAATTCTTTTGTGATGACTTGATCCTTGAGGATGGCTTCATCGATGGTATAGGTTTCCTCACCGATCGCATACTCATCTATGAGTTTAGATTTGCGTCTGCCACGGCTGTATTTCTCTTTAAGTGTAAGTACTACCTGTTCGATGTGTTGATCAGATTGCGAGCTGATAGAAAAGGTGCCTTCTATCTTTCCGTCTTTGATCTTGAAAGTATCGGATACCGTCAGAGCTATGTTCACTCCTTCTATACCTAGCCAGTCTTTTACTTTTTTAAAAAGTGCCATGTCTAGTCAATGTATGAAATATCTACATGATGATGTATGAGCATATCGATGAAGGACTTAGGTTGATAGACTAATCCACGACAGGTGATAGGCCCATAGATCTCCCGAAGTCGATCATGAACTCTTTTGCCTTAACTGGATCATTAGGTATATCACCATCTAATATGGCTTCTCGGATGGCCTTCTTGATATCTCCGACCTGTCGCGAAGGTGATATGCCGAAAGTCTTCATGATGTCTTCTCCAGAGACTGGTGGTTGCCAGTTCCTGATTCGATCTCCTTCTTCGACATCAGCCATTTTAGATTTTACTAGCTCATAGTTAGCGAGGTATTGCTTCATCTTGGAAGCATTCTTCGTAGTAATATCTGCTTGGCACAGCATCATAAGATCCTCAATGTCGTCACCTGCATCGAAGATTAATCTTCGCACGGCACTATCTGTGATGTTATTCTTTGTTAAGCTTATAGGTCGGAGATGAAGCCTTACGAGCTTCTCTACGTACTTCATTTTGTCATCGAGTGGCAGTCGCAAGTTTCTAAAGATCTTAGGAGTCATATTGCCTCCTACTGCTTCGTGACCATGAAATGTCCAACCCGCTTTTGGATCAAATCTCTTAGTGGGTGGCTTACCGATATCATGCATGACCGCAGCCCATCGTAACCAGAGATCAGCACTGACTTGTGCTACATTGTCTAAGACCTCTATAGTATGGTAGTAGTTGTCCTTGTGTCCTCGACCATCGACATAGTCAACTCCTCGCAAGGCATAGAACTCTGGGAAGATTAATTCACAAAGACCCGTGTCTAACAAAAGTCTCCAACCTATAGATGGTACAGGAGAAAGAATAATCTTGTTAAGCTCATCAGTGATGCGTTCCTGAGAAATAATCTTAATCCGCTCAACATTGCGCTTGATTCCTGCAAAGGTTTCATCGTCAAGTTCAAAGTCTAATTGGGAGGCGAACCTTACAGCCCTCATCATCCTAAGTGGATCATCGGAAAATGTGATATCTGGACTGCCAGGTGTTCGGATGACTCTATTCTCTAGATCTTGGACACCATCAAATGGATCTAAGAAAGTGCCACTCCCTTCTCCACTTACTTGATAAGCCATAGCGTTGATGCTAAAGTCTCGTCTGTTTTGGTCGTCCTCTAACGTACCAGGGGTGACATGCGGCTTACGGCTATCTGCACTGTATGATTCTTTTCTTGCACCAACGAATTCTACTTCAAGGCCTGAGAACTGAATCATAGCTGTACCAAATCGTTTGAAGATAACCGGAGGGCGCGCACCAAGTATCTTGGCTGTACCTTTTGCAAGAGCTATCCCATCTCCGATGGTAACGACATCGATGTCCTTCGTAGGCCGATTGATAATACGATCTCTGACGTATCCACCAACTATATATGCATCCGTATCAAGATCAGCGGCTGATGCATAGATGGCATCGACTAACTTTTGTTCTATATCATTAAATTCAAAATGCACTTTGGATGAACGTCTTACTTATAAGTGTGTAATTATCAAGATATGACCTTAGACAAGTGATGGTACTCCGCTATACCTCTCCTCTATCTCATCAAGCGTCTCAAATAGTATAGATGGATCATGCTCGGTGACAAGGATGGATCTGTATTTTTTGATCTGAGGTAGACCTCTGAAGTAATTAGAATAATGTCTTCTCATCTCAAGTACACCTAACTTTTCGCCCTTCCACTCTAGACTTCTTGTGAGATGTTCTTTAGCTGCTTCTACTTTTTCTGAGAGCGTCGGCTTAGCCATGATCTCTCCTGTTCGGAAGAAGTGTTTTATCTCTCTAAAGATCCATGGATTACCTATGCTTGCTCGACCGATCATAATGCCATCGACACCATAAAGATTCTTATACTCCATGGCTTTCTCTGGACTGTCTATATCTCCGTTTCCGATGATAGGGATGTGTACCCGAGGATTTTCCTTAATTGCTCGTATCGGTTCCCAGTCTGCTTCCCCTTTATACATCTGCTTACGCGTTCTGCCATGGATGGCTAGGGACTTTATGCCTACATCTTGTAAGCGCTCAGCTACCTCAACTATCTTGATGGTCTTTTCATCCCAACCTAGTCTGGTCTTGACAGTTACGGGTAGATTAGTGGATTTAACTATGGCTTCAGTCAACTTAACCATACGCGGGATGTCCTGAAGGATACCTGCTCCTGCCATCTTACATACTACCTTCTTCACGGGGCAACCAAAGTTGATATCAAGTACTTCCGGTTGAGCTTCCTCGACGATCTCCGCGGCCCGCTTCATAGAGTCGAGTTCTGCTCCAAATATCTGAATGCCTATAGGTCTCTCTTCATCATAGATGTCGAGCTTCTGAACGCTTTTATGAGCATCACGGATGAGTCCTTCTACCGAGATGAACTCAGTGTACATCATGTCACATCCATTTCTCTTGCAGAGTGCACGAAAGGGAGGATCTGATACATCTTCCATAGGTGCCAAGAAAAATGGGAACTCTTCAAACTTTATATCTCCTATCTGAACCACGGCACAAAGGTACTCTCAGATTCGTAGAAGTGTCAATCTCTTTTGACAGATCTGAATCATTAAGAAATAGTTAATAATATGGTGTTGCATATCTATTTGCCAGTTTGAGAGGTTATATTCTACAGTAGATAGTTTTTTCATACAATTTTTCGGCAGAAGCTTACCGTCAGGTAAGCTTCTTTCATTTTAGATAGTTCATAAGTCGGAAAATAACATTGACCAATACGCTCAATAATATCATAGTGGTGATAGGGAAATAGATCTTCGTATTCCCTCTGTCTATCTTGATATCTCCAGGCAGATTGCCGATCCACTTTAGCTTATCGCCGAAAAAGTAAAATACAAGTCCACCTATAACGAGGACAAGACCTAGGGTGATAAGGATTTTTCCTAAAGACTGCTGTCCCATGGGATTACCAGAGTCTTTGAGGATACGTGCCTTTGTCTATCAGTTGTTGAAGTCGACGCTGCACATGTGGTTTATCTTCTTGGTAGGTCACTCCGAACCACTCTTCGTTACAATCGATAACATCTACATTCTTCTCATTATCATGGATGAGGTTCTCCACGAGCAAGGGGATAAAAAATTCGGACTTTTCTTCATGGCCACGATTCTTGATAAAATCTTCGAACATTGTACCACAGTAGTCGAAGTAATCCGGTTGAAAGCCCCAAAAATTCATAGAAACGATGGTCTCTGGAGCAAGCTCATGTACTTTTCCATCTAGATTATAGGATAAAGTACCTTCAGCGTCTTTACCGATTTTTAGTGTTTCGACGATACTTGAAAGCTGATTCTTCTCATTTACTTGACAAACTCCTCGGTTAACCGTGCCATAATCACTTGCGGTGTTGATGAGGTGATAGCCGATGATGGCATAGGTGTCTTTCTGCCCCTTGTCGAAGTATTCTTTGATCACTTTGAACACGCCAGCGCCATAAAAGTCATCAGCATTGATGACGGCAAATGGTTCTGTGACAACTTTTCTAGCAGCCCAAACAGCATGAGCCGTGCCCCATGGCTTGGTTCTTTCTGTATCATAGGATAAGCCTTCAGGTATATCTGATATTTCCTGATAAACATACTCCACTTCGATTTTATCATCGAACTTTCCTGCGAAGAAAGCCCTAAAAGCCTCATTAAAATCTTCTCTTATAACAAATACCACTTTCGTAAATCCGGCTTTGATAGCATCATAGATACTGTAGTCTAATATGGTCTCACCATTGGGACCAAATGCATCCATTTGCTTAAGTCCGCCATAGCGACTTCCCATGCCTGCTGCAAGGATTAGTAGTGTAGGTGTAGAATGGTTTGTTTCCATGCAGCAAATATGAAGATTTATTGTCATATGAAGCGCCAAATATTTCTACCGAAGGAATACAGCAGTCTCGGTATCTAATATAACGAATAGCGAAAATTGTCGTTCTTATTACACTTTGTTGTGATATATTCGCCGTCAGATTCAATCTTGACTTTTTAATTAAGGAATCTAACTTTTAGGTAAATACTACATATTAAGATAATTTATAATGTATATTTGCCTGTACCTAAGCTATTTGTATTCATGAACAGATTTTTACTCCTGTTAACAGGTATGATATTGATATACTCTTGTGATAAGGATACTATCACAGAGGAAATCCAGTTTGACGAAACCCTAAAGCGTCAGATTTCAGCCGCTTCCCCAGAAGGCAACTATAGAAGCTTCATAGTCCCAACGGAAGATGAGCTAGACCAGATTCCTCAAGATCCGCGTAATCCACTAACACCTGCCAAGGTTGAGCTGGGAAAAATGTTGTTTTTCGATACAGGGCTTGCTCAAGGAGCGAGATATAGCTCAGGAATAGGAACATACTCATGTGCGAGCTGTCATATACCAGAAGCAGGATTTCGAGCAGGTGCACCACAAGGTGTTGCAGATGGAGGTAAGGGATTTGGATTCAACGGTGAAGGAAGACTCAAGAATGGAGAATATGCTGAAGACGACCTAGATGTACAGAGTGCGAGACCTTTAAGTTTGATTAATGTGGCTCAAGTCACCAACACTTTTTGGAATGGTCAATTTGGAAGTGAGAATGCAAATCTCGGTACAGAGGATGTCTGGCCATTAAGACATGATACAGAAGGTAATCTACTTGGATATAAAGCCATCGAAACGCAAAACTTTGAAGGTGTAGAGACACATCGATTCGAATACCACAAAGAACTACTAGAAGAATTCGGTTATGTGGAGATGTTTGATGCCTCTTTTCCAGAGCTAAGTGAAGATGAGAGATATAGTGCATTTGGTGCATCTCTCGCTCTATCAGCGTACATAAGAACTATTAATTCTAGTCAAGCACCATTTCAAGAATGGTTAAAAGGAAATAGCGATGCGATGACTTTAGAACAGAAGGAAGGAGCATATGTGTTTTTTGGAAAAGCGCGATGTGCTAACTGTCATTATGAACCCAATCTAGGATCTGTAGAATTTCACGCACTCGGAGTAAAAGACATGTATCAGAGATCAAGTTTTAGTGCTGATGCTTCTGATAGAAGAAACCTAGGTCGTGGTGGTTTTACTCTAGATGAGCAAGATATGTATAAGTTTAGAGTGCCGCCTATTTATAATATGGGAGACTCCCCTTTCTATTTTCATGGGTCAAGTAAACAGACACTTGAAGACGTTGTAGATTATAAAATTCAAGCTCAGTCAGAAAATCCAAATGTAGCCGACGAGGTGCTGTCAGAGAAGTTTCAACCACTTACACTTGCTAGTGAAGAAAGAGATGCTTTGTTAGCTTTTTTACGTGAAGGGTTAAGAGATCCAAATCTAACAAGATTTGCCCCGGTAACTGTGCCTTCAGGTAACTGCTTCCCTAACAATGACTACGATTCTAGAGTAGATCTTGGATGTGAATAGATTATAGCTCTGGTTCAAATCTAGGGCTCAAGTACCAGGATTTAGGACTCACATTTTCTTGGATTTCTTTCAAGAAATCTATCAGGTCTTTTTCCAAACAATCAAATGTTACCACTACCCTGCTACGGTTATCATTAACTTGCACTAATGTACTATATCCTTCAGTTAGAACTCTTTCTTCCATTCTCCTTGCGTTCTCTTGGTTTTTGAAAGAACCAACTACAATCATACATCCTTTATTGATCACATCCGTTGTAAGCACGTCTTTATATTTTTCTAATTGTGGATGATTGAAAAGACGAGTAGTATCTAACTCCTCAAATGGAGCGATATCATCATCAGCCACTTCTAAGATATCTTGACTGTTCACTTTTTTCTCTTCGTCACTTTGATTAGTAAAGCAACCTCGTGCTAAAAATGCCAATAAGAAAGTACCTGAAACTATAATGCAAAGAGGGAGAAGCCATTTTGAAAAATTGGAATTTTCACTCTCCTCAGCTGTATTGATTTGTGGCGTATGAGAAGTCTTTATCGAAGTGTTCTGCAGAGTCGTTGCCGTCTTGGATTGTATTATTTGCGGAAGCGAGATAATAGGTAAGGTTTGATCGGTATAGTCAGACTTCCATTCTACCAATGAGTCATTAGACGTTAAGGTGCCAAGATCAAATATGCTGACAGAGTTCAGGAGGTGCAACCTTGCTAGTCTTTCATTCAGATAAGTGGTTAAGGCTTCACTCTCATCTTCTGTAATGATGCTATCAGCTATCGCATTAGCGAATGATACGCTTCCTTTTCCTACGAGGATCCGAGTAAAACCAATGACATCATGAGGAGGTAGAATTTTGTCTTCATGTATCTGTGCGTCCTTATTTTCAAGTGTAAGACTACCTATACTACCCAACTCTACGCGTTGGTATGCGTTGAGTATATCAAGTAAGAGTTTTCTCAGATGAGTTTCAGATAGCAAATCCTTTACTTTGTGTGCGAGGAACTATGGGAGCATAGATCAGCAGAACAAACATACAAAAGAGTCCAATAGACAATATGATCAGAAGAAGATCCGAACAATTATATGAGGAAGCTAAGCAGTACTTCCCTGGTGGGGTAAATTCTCCAGTAAGAGCCTTTAAGTCCGTACATGGCGCTCCATTGTTCATAAAGAATGCTCAAGGATGCACTCTTTATGATGAAGATGGTAACCAATTTATAGACTTTTGCTGCTCTTGGGGGCCTCTTATCCATGGGCATAACCACCCATATATCAAGGAGGCTGTAATCAAGACTATCGAGAACGGGATGTCATTTGGGGCGCCAACGAAGCATGGTAATGCTCTTGGTAAATTAATGATCGACAATCATCGATACCTTGATAAGGTGAGATTTGTAAGCAGTGGTACCGAAGCGGTGATGTCTGCTATCAGATTAGCCCGAGGATATACTGGTAAGCCAAAGGTTATAAAGTTTGAGGGATGCTACCATGGACATGTTGATTCACTCATGGTAAAGGCAGGTTCAGGACTTGCTACGTTTGGCACGAGTTCTAGCGCCGGCGTACCAGAATCTCTTGCCAATGAAACCATCGTCATAGAGCTCAATGACCTTGAGTCGCTATCAGCGACATTAGACGAGCATGGTCATGAGATAGCTTGTATCATCATGGAACCAGTTCCAGCAAATAATGGGCTTTTGCTCCAGGATCACAATTTTTTATCATGGATAAGAAAGTACTGCGATGATCATGATGTCTTGCTGATTTTTGATGAAGTGATCTCGGGATATCGAGTTGGTGCTGAAGGTGCAGCAGGATATTATAGTGTAGAACCTGATCTTCTCACTTTCGGTAAAATCATAGGTGGAGGCCTGCCTGTTGGCGCATTCGGAGGAAGAGCGGATATCATGTCACATGTATCGCCAGATGGTCCAGTTTATCAAGCAGGAACACTAAGTGCTAATCCAGTAGCCATGTCTGCAGGACAAGCAAGCTTAGAGTTAGCCTTAGAAGCAGGATTTTATGATTCGCAAGAAGCAAAGACTAGCTACCTCGTAGATCAACTGAATGGTCATATTTCAAATAAAGGGTACGAAATGTCTGTGGTTAGTATTGGTTCTATCTTTTGGATAGCCTTCTCAAAAGAACGTATCTGGACTTCTGCAAAGATTGATGGGAGTAAGATGGATTTGTTCAAGGAGCTTCACGCATATCTCTTAGATCACGGCATATATCTAGGCCCTTCGGGTTATGAAGTGGGCTTTGTATCAAGTGCCCATGGAGAAAAGGTGTTGAATCGTGCAGCTCAGATCATCTGCGATGGCTTCGATCATATTCACGCGTGATGATGAGATGGCTCTCTATAGCGGTGATCTCGTATATGATCTTAGGTATCATCTGGTGGGGTGTTCTTCTCTTCCAGAAGAACCAAGAACTCTATGAGCAAAAGATCAGTTATGCGTCACCTACAGAAGTCAGCGTTATTGAGGCAGAGAAGTCTCGACAGAACCTCATGATCATCGGAGAAGGGGTTGTCTTAGGATGTAGTCTACTACTAGGTATATACATCATCAATCGCAGTGCTCAAAAAGAAATCCAAAGTGCTACACAACAGAACAATTTTCTACTTTCCGTATCGCATGAACTAAAATCTCCGATTGCAGCTATCAAACTTGCGCTACAGACTCTTAAGAGACAAGGACTTTCTCAGGATAAAAAAGAGCAGTTCGTATCATCAGCAATAAATGATACAAATCGACTTGAAAAGATGGTTCAGAATGTCCTTCTATCAGCCAACATGGAAGCAAGCTCATTCGAGCTGCTCAAATCAGAATTCAGCTATACAGACATGCTCAAAAGCTTGGACTCACAACTGAAAGCAAAAGTTCGATTTACTGGACTTCAGCACGAGATTACTGGTATGGGTGACCCATCATATCTTAAGCAGGCGATCGGTAATCTTATCGATAACTCAATTAAGTATGGTGACCAGACTCAACTTCCTGAAGTAGGTATATCACAACAATCTGGGCACATAAAAATCTCAGTAAAGAACGCTGGTGTACCAATTAAGAAAAGTGATCAGACTAAGATATTTGAAAAGTTCTACAGAGCTAAAGAAGACTCTGTTCGATCCAAAGAAGGAACGGGACTTGGGCTTTATCTCGCTAATGAAATAATCAGAGCTCATAACGGCACCATTCAGGTTACCGCAACAAAAGCATGGAACCATTTCGACGTATTAATTCCTCAGGATGCCTGATAAAAAAGTAGTCCTTATAGTTGAAGATGAGGCTCATATCGCGAGCTTGATCGAAACAAACCTTCAACTTGAGGGCTTTGAGACGGCTATTTGCTCTTCAGCACAAGACGCGGTTGAGTTTGTAAAATCACAAAGCGTTGATATCCTTCTACTCGATGTGATGCTCCCTGATGGTAGCGGTATCGATGCATGTCGACGAGTTAAGATGATAAGAAGTAACCTGCCGGTTCTGATGTTATCGGCTTTAGGTCAGTCCTCAGATCGAATAAAAGGATTAAAAGCTGGTGCAGATGACTATCTGCCTAAGCCCTTTGAGTTAGAAGAATTACTCTTACGGGTACATAACCTGACTGGCCGATATGCTGCTGATAGTCCTGATATCGTTCAGCTCGTCAAGCTCGGTGCAGCAACGATCAACTTCGATGATCTAACTATCACAAGAGATCATGAAGTACATCGCTTAACAAGTAACAGCGGTCTACTGCTGAAGTATATCGTAGAACATCGTGGAGAAGTAATCAGTAGACAATCCATCATGAACGAAGTCTGGGGGTTAGATCGATATCCTAATTCTCGAACTATAGATAACCTCATTACCACTTTCCGCAAATATATCGAAGAGATACCCTCCGCACCTGCGATCATCACGACTGTCCGAGGTATCGGTTATCGCATCAATTAGATGAAGTCCTTTTCGTAGGTCTTGATAGCCTCAGTCGTAATCGCTATTGTTGCCAGTGGAGGACCAAGAAAAACACCGATAATGGGTATACTAATAAGAACCACATAGACTATCCCATTGCCCAGAAGCATACCTTTATTGTTCTTCATATATCTTACCGTATTTCGATAGTCGAAGTGCCGTTCAGCCCAGAAGTCTGCATTACCCCATCCTGCATAAAAGCCCTGAATAAGGATGCCTAGTATGGTCGTGGCTAACCCAATGACGGGTATAAAGCTGAGCAGGAAAAGTATGGCAAGAAAGAAGAATTCTCTGATGATGTTTCGGAGATTTACGCGGAGGCTTCTGATAAGATCAGGTATGATATTGACAATGACGCTGCGGCTTTGATCTTCACCAGTTACCTCTTTTTCAACTTTTTCAGAGAGTGCGCTCATCAAAGGAGAAGTCATGATGAGCATGAGATACTTGAAGATGAAGATGAATGCCGCTCCAGAAAACAAATAGGAGACCCATCCAGTGACTTTAGTTAACCAAACTATATCCCAAGGTATGATAGCGGCGGTGAGTCCAGAGAGCATAGGAGCAACTAAACTCACTATATAGATGGCCGTACCAAATAGCAGGAGCCCTATTAGCCCTGAATAAATGAAATACTTACCGAAGCCTGGTTTTGAGATAAATGAGAGAGCTCTGATATAAGCCACGATCCCCGAGAAAAACTTTGCAATCATATCATTAATGTACATGAAAAGCTGTACGACTATATATTGCTAATCGACGAATCTTCAGTGATAATAGACCTATCTTAACTTCTAAAACTAAGATATGGCTAGCAAAAAGGAAATCCTTGGTAAGATTAGGGTCTTGCTTACTCAAACTTTCGATGATCCAGAGTCGGCATTTGAATTTTTTGATAAGAATGGTGACCAGCACCTAAACAAGAAAGAGCTAAAGGAACTTATCAAACATGCCAAGGTCAATGGATTTATAGCTGGCGTCGCTGCTAAGAAGATGATTAGCGGCTTAGATAAGTCTAAAGACAAGAAGTTGAACTGGCCAGAGTTTAAGAAAGCTGTTTCTTCTTTGTTGGATACTTGATTAGTCGAATTCTTTAATACTCTAATCGATTATTGCTCTCCTGATTCTTTAAAATGAAATAATTTCTAAGTCATCCAAACTTAGAGATATGGGTTTTTCTGGTTGTCACATACCTGGCCATACAGGCACAGACTTCAAGAATAGAAGGGTGTTTGATAGGCCTAAGCTTTCTCCTACCAACATTTTCAAAGTTAGCGGTATATCTTCTAAATATGATCTCGAGGAAGGAAAGAGGTATAAGCAATTTCAGCTTGTAATTAAAGTAGTGATATTACTTACATTACTCGCTTGTGCCTTGTTTATTGTAAGAATTATTACTGGAGTTGATCTTCTTTCCTAGTTGACCCTCTATTAAGAGCTGTTGTAATCTTCCAGCCTCAGAATGGTCACTGCGTTGCTGAAGGCTTCCAGCCTCAGCAAATATGAAACCCTCCGATACTTGAGGCTAGAAGCCTTCAAGAACATGACTGCAGTGTATAGTATTTTATGCTTAAGTGTTGCTGTAGGCTTTCAGCCTCAGCATTAGACCTAAGGATATATAAGATATGCATTCCGAATTTCTCTAAATTCAGACAAACCAACTTCCCATGACTCTCTAATCTCTTCATTAGAAAGACCATCTTCGATTTGCTGCCTAAGTTGTGAAGTGCCAGCCAGCTTTTCAAAAAAACCATTTTCCAAAAAGAAAGAACCTTCATTTACGGAAGTGGACTTGTAGGCATCAG